>NZ_JBYTBS010000015.1:0-126413 GCF_058789495.1 Paenibacillus sp. FW126-R14
ACGATTACTTAGAACAGTGGAAGTTAAAACGTGAGCTTAATCGCGAAGCCATGTATATTCGTCAACTAGAGGCCAAACGATATTCAGTAAAGCCTGCTTAACCTACAAACATTAACGTCATTAAGAACTGCCTATAAAGGTAGGTCTAGTTTGCTATGTCCATTTTTTCGGGGTCAACTCAGGAAGCAAAGACATTATTTTCATAAAAAAAAGAGCCAACCCCTAAAAATAGGAGGCTGGCTCTTTGCTGTATGATATTTAACCTGTTACAACTTTGATAACGTTGCGAACAGAGTTTGCTGTTTTGTCCAAAGCCGCTTTTTCTGCTTCCGTCAGTTCGATATCCATAATTTTCTCGATACCGTTGCCGCCCAGTACAGTCAGGACGCCCATGAACAAGTTGTCATAGCCATACTCGCCTTCAAGAAGGGCGATCGTAGGGATAATCCGTTTTTTATCTTTCAGAATCGCTTCTGTCATTTGCACAAGGGAGGCAGCTGGCGCGTAATATGCACTACCGTTACCAAGCAGATTTACAATTTCGCCGCCGCCCGTACGTGTACGTTGAACGATAGCTTCAATACGTTCCGCCGGGATCAGCTTCTCGATTGGCACTCCGCCCGCGTATGTGTAACGAACCAATGGAACCATGTCATCGCCGTGTCCGCCGATCACAACCCCTCTAACGTCCTCAACGGAAACATTCAGCTCCTGGGAGATGAACGTCAAGTAACGGGCTGTATCCAATACGCCGGATTGACCGATCACGCGGTTTTTCGGGAAGCCAAGAGCTTGGTAAGCCACATAAGTCATCGCATCAACCGGATTGCTCAAGATAATAACGATGGAGTTAGGAGCTACTGCTTTTACGTTCTCACAAACGGATTTCACGATGCCTGCGTTCGTGTTAACCAAGTCGTCGCGGCTCATGCCCGGTTTACGTGCGATACCGGCAGTGATGATGACAATGTCGGAATCAGCAGCATCCGCATAGTTGGATGTACCCGTGATTTGAGCGTCGAAGCCTTGAACCGGACCGGCTTCAAGCATATCGAGCGCTTTACCCTTTGTAGGGTTTTCCAATTGCGGAATATCGAGAAGAACAACGTCACCAAGTTCTTTTTGAGCAAGCATTAGTGCCGTAGTTGCGCCTGTGAAGCCTGCGCCGATAACGGTGATTTTATTACGACGGATCGCCATTTAAAATGTGCCTCCTCATTGTATAAAGATATCGTTAGCTTGCGCTATACGAAAGAAATTAAGCCATGTTTTTGATGATTTCGTTCGCGAATTCGGAGCATTTGATTTCAGTTGCGCCTTCCATCAAGCGAGCGAAGTCATAAGTAACTGTTTTGTTGTTAATGGAAGTTTCCAAGCCTTTGTAGATCAGCTCAGCCGCTTCCAACCAGCCAAGGTGCTCAAGAAGCATAACGCCGGACAGGATAACGGAACCTGGGTTAACAACGTCAAGACCTGCATATTTAGGAGCTGTACCATGCGTAGCTTCGAAGATCGCGTGGCCAGTCACGTAGTTGATGTTTGCTCCTGGAGCGATACCGATACCGCCAACTTGTGCAGCAAGTGCATCAGACAGGTAGTCACCGTTCAGGTTCAATGTTGCGATAACGTCGAAGTCAGTCGGACGCGTCAATACTTGTTGCAGTGCGATGTCAGCAATCGCATCTTTTACGATGATTTTGCCAGCAGCTTCTGCGTCTTTTTGAGCTTTGTTCGCAGCTTCTGCGCCTTGCTCTTCTTTGATGCGGTCGTACTGCGCCCATGTGAATGTTTTGTCGCCGAACTCACGCTCAGCCAGCTCGTAACCCCAGTTTTTGAACGCGCCTTCTGTGAATTTCATGATGTTGCCTTTGTGTACCAATGTTACTGTTTTACGGCCATGTTTGATTGCGTACTCGATTGCTGCGCGTACCAAACGCTCTGTACCTTCGGAAGATACTGGCTTAACACCGATCCCTGAAGTTTCCGGGAAGCGAATTTTCTTAACGCCCATTTCGTCTTGAAGGAATTTGAGTACTTTCTTAACTGCATCAGAACCAGCTTCCCACTCGATACCAGCGTAAATATCTTCTGTGTTCTCACGGAAAATAACCATGTCAACCAGTTCAGGACGTTTAACCGGTGAAGGAACGCCGTTGAAATAACGAACCGGACGGGAACATACGTATAGATCCAGCTCTTGACGAAGCGCAACGTTCAGGGAGCGAATACCGCCGCCGATAGGCGTAGTCAGAGGTCCTTTGATGGACACGATGTATTCGCGCATAGCTGTCAGCGTATCGTTAGGAAGCCAGTTGTTGAATTTGTTAAAAGCTTTCTCGCCGGCAAAAACTTCGTACCAAGCAATTTTTTTCTCGCCTTTGTAAGCTTTCTCTACGGCTGCATCAAGAACGCGTACGGAAGCTGCCCAGATGTCAGGACCTGTACCGTCGCCTTCGATGTAAGGGATAATTGGGTTGTTCGGTACTTGAAGTACACCGTTCTCGATTGTGATTTTTTGACCTTCTGTTGGAAGCTCGTAAGTTTCGAATTGTGGCATGATAGTTCCTCCTAAATTTGTTTAAAATGATACGAGTTCAAAGGATAAATACTCCACTAGCTACTTTACTACAAATAGGTGAATTTTAAAAATTTATCTCGTCCCCGTAGTAGCAGGTAAAAGCATTCAGGCACACAAAAAGTGACGGGAGCTGCGGTACGCCCCAGGAAAAAAGAAGTCCCTGAAGCCGGATACCGAACTGCCCGCACCTTAAGCGAATAGGCAAGCCGATTAGCGAGCGCTGATCGGAACGTATTTTTGGTTAACCGGACCTGTGTACTCAGCGCGAGGACGGATCAAGCGGTTGTTCTCGTACTGCTCCAGGATATGGGCCGTCCAACCGGATGTACGGGAGATCGCGAAGATCGGCGTGAACAGGTCGCGCGGGATTTCAAGTGTTGTGTAGACGGAAGCCGAGTAGAAGTCTACGTTCGGTTTCAGACCTTTAAGACCAGTTACAAGCTCATCTGCTTTAACGGACATTTCGTACCATTTCAGGTTGCCAGTCAGCTTGCCAAGCTCGTAAGACATTTTTTGCAAGTGCTTTGCACGCGGATCTCCGTTTTTGTATACACGGTGTCCAAAGCCCATAATTTTGTCTTTACGCTCTAATTTATCATTAATGTAAGGAACTACGTTCTCTACAGTGCCGATCTCTTCAAGCATGGCCATAACCGCCTCGTTCGCACCGCCGTGAAGAGGTCCTTTGAGCGTGCCGATCGCGGAAGTAATGCCGGAGTAAATGTCAGTCAGCGTTGCAACCGTTACACGCGCAGCGAACGTGGAAGCGTTCAACTCGTGGTCCGCGTGAAGAACTAGCGCTTTGTCCAAAGCTTCAATCGCAACTTTGTCCGGCTCTTTTCCAGTCAATTGGTACAAGAAGTTAGCCGCTACGGATGAATATCCCGGGGAAGCTAAAGGCTCTTTACCTTCACGGATGCGAGCGAATGCCGCAATGATGCCAGGAATTTGCGCTTGCAATTTGATCGCTTTACGAACATTGGATTCTTGGCTCATGTCGTTCGCTTCATCGTCATACAGGGCAAGTGCAGATACAGCCGTACGCAGCGCAGCCATGGAATTCACATTTTTCGGGTATGTTCTCAACTGGTTGATCACCGCATCGGGCACCTTGCTGTGAGCGTTCAGGTCGCTTTGCAGTTTCTCAAGCTCAGCTTGGGTAGGCAGTTTGCCGAACCAAAGCAAATAAATAACTTCTTCAAATGTCGCATTTTCTGCGAGGTCATCAATATCAATCCCGCGATATGTCAACACTCCATCTACAATGGAGCTGATCGACGAGGTCGTGGCTACAATTCCTTCTAAACCTTTGGTTGCAGTCATGAGAATCTCTCCTTAGCTACTCTATTAGCAAAAAATTGCTTTTTTCCTAACTTCAATAATAAAGTATTTTACCCGGTAAGTGAACAAAAGAGGACATAAAAGTTCATTATCACTACCATAAAGAATCTTTTTGACACAAAGATGCCACTTAATTTTGCTTCGCAACTTCAGACGCACGATACAAGTTTTTGTATATTTTCCCGAATTATTCAGCGTTTTTGTAAAAGTTTGTCGAGACGGTCTTCACTTGATACAATGTAGGCAAAACATCAGCGATTTTCTCGGATAAAGGAGCAATGACATGAGCAGCGGCACAAAAATCGGTATCATCGATATCGGGTCCAACTCGATACGGCTCGTGATCTACGAAATCAATGAGCTTGGGGCTTACCGCGTTATAAGCGAACATAAAGATTCCGCCAGACTCAGCGAGCGTATCGGGTATGATGGTATTTTACATAGCAAAGACATTATATCCATCGTCCCCATCCTGTCTCACTACGCGCTGCTGTGCCGGGTTCACGAAGTTCAAACGGTAAGAGCTGTGGCGACTGCAGCCATTCGCAACGCGGCCAATTCAACCGATATTGTACGTGTACTTGAAGAGCAGACAGGACTCAAAATTGAAGTGCTAAGCGGAACGGAGGAAGCCCGCTACGGTTATTTGGGCGTCATTAATACGATTGACATCCGGGACGCGCTCATCATTGATATTGGCGGCGGCAGCACAGAGGTTACGTTACTGCGGGATCGGAAACTAATCAACAGTATTTCCTTTCCTTTCGGCGCCGTGAACACAACCCGTCAATACATGAAGAATGCCAATTTGACCGAACAGGAGTCGGCCGATATTCGCCGCATGGTGGAGGAGGCTATCGCCGAGCATCCTTGGATTACCCAATCCCCGAATCTTCCGATGATCGGACTGGGCGGTACGATTCGCACACTCGGCAAAATGAGTCAAAAACGCGCCAAATATTCGCTCCAGCTTGCGCATAATTACGAATTGAAGCCCGGAGAGCTTCGTTCTTTCGTCACCTTGCTGTCTTCCCTTCCCATCGAAAAGAGAAGAAAAATAGACGGCCTCTCCAAAGAACGCTCCGACATTATCGTTCCGGGTCTTATTATTTTAGATACCTTGTTCCAGAAAGCTAATGCCTCTCAGTGTATCATCAGTGGTTCCGGACTTCGCGACGGTTTGTTCTTCGAGACGTTCGATCCCAAGCAGCCGGTCAACCAGGACGTTCTGGAATCCAGCGTTAACAATTTGCTCTGCCTTCATCCAAACGGAGCGGAAAAGCATGTCAGACGCGTCGATCAACTCGCCATGCAGCTTTATGACAAGCTTGCACCCCAATACGATCTTGACGGGGACAGCCGGCGTTATTTGCACGCAACCGCGCTTCTGCACCGAATCGGCGTAAGCGTACACTATTATCAATATTTGAAACACACGCAGTACATGATTGCGAATGCGCGAATCGACGGCCTCACGCACCGGGAAATCGTGATCTGCTCGCTGGTCGCTGCGTTCAAAACAAAAAGCCGGACCCATCAGCAAGCCCTTGCATACAAAGACTTGTTAAAGGAATCCGACGAGGCGTTAATTGTGAAGCTAGGCACACTGCTGAAACTGGCGATTGCCTTGGATTATAGCGAGACTCAGCCTGTTCACGAACTGATCGTTACCCGCTCTGAAACATCTCTGACCCTCAAGCTGCTTTGCGTTCACAACCCGATTCTTGAGTTGAAAGAGCTCGCAGCGATTACGAAGGAATTCGAGAAAACTTGGGGACTCAAGCTTAAGACTCAAGCCGGAGTTTTTTCCAAGAAGTAATCTTCATCGCCTCGAACTGGCTCCGATAAGGAGTCAGTTCGTTTTTTATGCGGGCGTACATCCCGTTGGACATAAGCTCTCTGGCTTTGACATTGTCATTCAGACTGACGTTCAGAATCGAAATCATCATTTTCTTCATTTGCGGGTCCGTGACCGGGCACATCAATTCAATCCGGCGCGTCAAATTCCGTGTCATCCAATCGGCGGAGGATAAATAAACGTCGACAGAGCCGCCATTTTCGAAGTAATACATGCGCGAATGCTCCAAGAACCTGTCCACGATACTGCGCACCGTAATGTTCTCGCTAAGGCCCGGTACCCCTGGACGCAAACAGCATACGCCGCGAATAATCAGTTCAATCTTCACGCCCGCTTGCGACGCAGCGTACAACGCATCCACCATTTCCTGATTGGACAACGAATTCATTTTGGCAATGATCTTGGCCGGTCTGCCTGCTTTGGCATGCGCCGCTTCCCGGGCAATCAGCTCAAACAGCTTATCCTTTAGATCCGTAGGCGCTACGGCAAACGACTGCCAATCATGCGGCGCGGAGTAGCCGGTAATTTCATTGAACAGCGCCGAGGCATCCTCGCCGATCACGCTATTGGAGGTGAAGAGTCCCACATCCGTATAAAGACGAGCCGTAATGTCATTGTAGTTTCCTGTCCCCACATGCACATAACGCCGCAGCATATTTTCTTCTTGACGTACAACCAGAGTGATCTTCGCGTGCGTTTTGAGTCCGACAAGGCCGTAAACGACGTGACAGCCTGACTTTTCCAGCATTCTCGCCCAGGCGATATTCCGCTCTTCGTCAAACCGCGCTTTCAGCTCCACGACGACCGTCACCTGCTTGCCGGATTCCGCGGCTCTCGCCAGCGCTTGAATAATCGGAGAGTTCCCGCTCGCCCGGTACAGCGTCATTTTGATCGCCAGCACTTTGGGATCATAGGCCGCATGGACGATAAAATCGGTCACAGCGTCGAACGTTTCATACGGGTGATGAACAAGCACGTCCTTCTGCTTCAGCACATCGAAGAAATTATTCGTATCCTCGAATTCAATGGGATATTTGGCATTAACCCGCGGATAGCGAAGATTTTCAAAACCGCTGAGCGTATTCGCCAGCTTCATAAAATAGGTAATATCGAGCGGCCCGTCAATTTCAAACGTTTGCTCTTCAATCTCGAACTCATCCTGAAGCTGGGCAAGGGCATAAGGATGAATTCCTTCTTGAACCTCAAGCCGTACAGGAGAACCCCAGCGCCTGCGTCTCAGCTCCTTCTCGATCTCCTCCAGCAGATCCTCCGCGCCTTCCTCATTAAGCGTTAAATCGGCATTGCGGGTCACCCGGAAGCCATGAACGGAAATCGGAATATAACCGCTGAACAGCGATTGGATATGATGCTCCATTAATTCCTCGAGAAGAATAAACTCCTGCTTTTTGCTATTGGTCCGCGTCGGTACGGAAATGTAACGGGACAAATTGCTCGGAACTTGCACAATGGCAAAATAAGGCTCATCATCCGGGTCATCTCCTTCTCTAACCAGAAGGACGGCCAAATAGACAGAATGGTTATGTACAAGCGGAAATGGCCGGCTTTGATCCACAGCCATCGGCGTCAGAACCGGAAAAATAATGTCATGGTAATACTCATCCATAGCTTTCTTCTGGCTCATATTCAAATCCTCGTATTCCGTGAACACGATGCCTTCTTTGGTCAACAACCGGGTCACTTCACGATACGTTTTGTACTGTTCGCTCACCATTTTGGATGTGCGCTTCATAATTCGTTTAATCAATCCCGCTGGCGTGTAGCCAGTGAAATCTTTTTTGTTATATCCAGCCTTAATTTGATCCTTGAGCCCTGCAACACGAACGCTCATGAATTCGTCGAGATTGCTAGATACGATGGCCAGAAATTTCACACGCTCAAGCAGTGGAGTGCTTGGATCCTGGGCTTCCTGCAGAACACGCCAATTGAATTCGATCCAGCTTAAATCGCGATTTAAGTACTTGGTCGAAATCTCTTTGTGCTCCTTGAGCTCTTTAACTTCTTTCAGATCGGGTTCTCGCGCAATACTCATAAAGCCTCCAATTTGGTTATCTAGTTTATGACTTCATTGTACTATGTGTCCGGTATGCCGACAATGCAGCTCCCCCTTTTCAATTATATGAAGATTTTGTAAAGGAATGATCGTTTCCGTATTTATCCATGTTCATGGTACAATACAGAGAACTGAACCAAGGAGAGAAAAAACGATGGGAATCCTGAATCCGCGCTTAGTCCACCAGATTTTCAGGGGCATTTGGGTGGCTTTGATCGTCGCTGGAATCGGCTGCGCCTTATACTATGTAGTTCCGCTTATATACCCATTTATTTTTGGCTGGATTTTAGCACTTATGCTCAATCCGGTCGTGAATTTCTTCCAATTCAAATTGAAGTTTCCGCGTTGGCTTGCCGTCACCTTATCCATGCTCATCTTCTTAGCCGCTATGATAACGGCCATTACGCTGCTTGTCGCTAACATCATTGTGGAGCTAGGATCTCTGGCCGATACCCTGCAGTTCCAGATAAACCGTTGGGTGGAGCAGTTCAACGTATTCATCAATTCAACGGCGTTCCAGAACTGGATTGAGAAAATTAACGATTTTTTCGAAAATAACCCTAAATATCAAGAAACCGTCAACAAGAACCTGTCTTCCACGGCGGGCTCGATTGCGGATGTCAGTAAGTATGTCATCAGCTACGTATTTGACACATTGAGACGTTTTCTCACTTCGCTGCCCAATATCGCAACAATTACGATCATCGTCATGCTGGCTACTTTTTTTATAAGCAAAGACTGGTACCTGCTCATCAAAAGGTATAAAGGCATCTTCTCGGACATCATCGTAAAGACGACGCAATTGATCCGAAACGATTTACAAAAGGCGTTGTTCGGCTACATGCGCGCACAGCTCATTCTGGTCTCGCTGACGGCTCTGGTCGTAATCATTGGCCTGCTCGTTCTGCGAGTTGACTATGCCATTACAATCGGCTTGCTAACCGGCTTGGCGGATTTGATGCCTTACTTGGGAACCGGCGTGGTGATGGTGCCTTGGATCCTGTACGTGTTTTTTGCACAAGGGGATCTGTTCCTCGGGATCGGGCTCAGCATTCTGTACGGCGTCATCGTGATTGCCAGACAAATTATGGAGCCTAAAGTACTCGCTTCCTCCGTCGGGCTTGACCCGCTCGCCACATTAATCGCCATGTTCGTCGGATTGAAGCTATTCGGGCTTCTCGGACTCATTATCGGACCTGTGTCGCTCATTCTGATATCCGCTTTTTACAGAGCGCGAATCTTTCACGATATCGCCACTTACATACAAAAAGGCTCGGCACCTCCTGAATAAAGGAGACCGGGCCTTTGTTATTGAGGCTGCTTGCAAGGCAACTGCTTTATCTTCGATTGATCCAATGGATGTTGCCTTTGCCAATTTGTCTTCGGATCAATGCTAGGAGCATCACCTTGAAGATCGGCCTCGTATACGGGAAAACAAGGAGAAAACCGAAGATGTCCGTGATAAAGCCCGGTGTAATCAATAAGATGCCGCCGAGGAAAATACAAATGCCATCCAACAGATGCTGTGCCGGCAGCTGCCCCTGGGACCACTCAAACCGAGCGTACTCCAGCACTTTGCGTCCTTCCCGTTTAGCGAAATAAACGCCAAGAACGCTGCTTAGAATGATAAAGGCAAATGTCGTCCAACCGCCCACTAAATGCCCTATCAGGATAAGAAGGGAAATTTCAATAGCAGGCACAAGAATGAAAATGGCAAGAATGATGCGTAACATAAACCCAACCCCTTTTAAGAGTACTCAGATAACAGCTGCCACAATTCCGGCGCTTCCTTGTCTATACGTACCGGCTTCCAAGAAGGATTCACCCAAACATGACGCGTGGTTCCCGTTACAAGCAAATCCCCCTTTGTTTCCGCTGATTCAGGTGTCAAATCTTCAGTAATCTTCCTGATTTCGTATGCAAAATGGAGACGTACTGAGCTAATCTCAATCACTCTGGTGTTAATACTTACCAAATCGTCGTACCGAGCCGGCTTCTTGAACTTAACCTCCGCTTCGACGACGGGCAGCAGCAGCCCTTTATCCTCAATACGGCGGTAAGGGTAGCCTAACTCCCTGATCAGCTCCGTTCGTCCGATTTCGAACCAGTTCAAATAGTTAGCGTGGTAAACTACGCCCATCTGATCTGTCTCGGCATACCGTACGCGCATCCGGTGCTCATGCCATCTTTCCTCATTCATGTATTTGCAAGCCTCCCAAGGACAAAGTTATGCGTTTAGTATAACACAGAGAGGGGGATGAACTCCCTTTTTGCTGGCTGCGCGAGGGGTTATCAGTGGCAGCGATTAAGAAGAATGCGAGCATTGCGATCAGAGTTTGGTTTGACCGTCCATGTGGCAGGAAAGAATTGATTACTTGGAGTAGCTAGCTTGGTAGGACGTGTGAAGGGACGACAGTGGTGGGGGCTGATGAGGTGTGCGAGCATTGCGATTAGAGTGTGATTCGAGTGTCTGTGTGGAAGATAAGAATGGATTACTTGGAGTTTCCAGTTAAACGAGGATGCAGCGGGATTAACAGGAAATTTTCCAGCTAATATTTAAAACAGATAGCTGCTGATGATCTTGGCAACACGGGCGGCGGCCGAAATCCTCAAGACCTTGCTCCAAGAGGAACTACAGGGCGCTAATGGAGCCAAATCGGCCCCATTCAGGCTCTATGTGGAACTACAGGGTCTTATTTACTCCGCAAGCCGCCTCATGTAACCAAACCCGCCAGAATAGAGGACCACAGTTCCCTTCAGCCGCCCAAAGGTCCGCTTTTACTCTAAATAACGGATCATAGTTCCCTCTGGCAACTCCATGTGCATGCTTCCCCCAAAGAAAAAGAGGCCGTCCAGTTGGGTCGGATCAGACCCTCCTAGACAGCCTCTTCGTTATAGCTTACAGAACGCTCGCTTGACCAGAGTAGATGATACCTACTTCTGGATAAATCGACACTTCTGTACCGTCTTTAATAACTTCTACCGCGTTCTCAACGCCAACGATAACCGGGATTCCAAGGCTAAGCGCAACAACAGCCGCATGGGAAGTAATGCCGCCTACTTCCGTAATCAAAGCGGAAGCTCTTTGTACAGCCGGCATATACTCTTTATCCGTAGTTACCGTTACGAGCACGGCGCCGTCAACCATTTTGGCGTTCGCTTCTTCAGGCGTGCGTGCGGTGACAACGATACCTGTAGCGGTTTGCATGCCGATACCCGTACCTTTGGCCAGCATCTCGCCTACGTGGTGAACTTTGATCAAGTTCGTTGTTCCAGAGCGTCCGACAGGGACACCCGCCGTGATAACGACGATATCGCCTAAAGAGACGATGCCTGTTTTGATGGAGCTGTCTACAGCCAAGTTGAACAGCTCGTCCGTTGTTTTAGCTTGTACGCTCATTACCGGGATAACGCCCCATACCAGGGATAAACGACGAATCACTTGCTCGCTTGGCGTAATCGCGATGATTGGCGCTTTCGGACGGTATTTGGATACCATTCTTGCCGTATATCCGCTTTCCGTAGCTGTCAAAATCGCTTTCGCTCCAAGTTCCAAAGCAGAGTTAGCTACCGCTTGCGAGATCGCTTCCGTAACCGTAACTTGCTGTGCTTGTGCTTGGCGCAAGAAAATTTCTTTGTATTCCAAAGCTGCTTCCGCACGCTCAGCAATACGAGCCATCGTTTGAACGGACTCAACCGGATATTTCCCGGCAGCCGTTTCACCGGAAAGCATCACAGCATCTGTTCCGTCGAACACGGCGTTCGCTACGTCACTTGCTTCCGCACGCGTCGGACGCGGGTTACGCTGCATGGAATCCAGCATCATCGTTGCCGTAATAACCGGCTTGCCGACGATGTTACATTTCTTGATCATTTGCTTTTGCACAACCGGTACGTCTTCAGCCGGAATTTCAACACCGAGATCCCCACGGGCAACCATCAGACCGTCGGATACTTCGAGAATTTCGTCTAAATTGTCTACGCCCTCTTGGTTCTCGATTTTACTGATGATTTGAATGTGAGTTGCGTTATGTTTTTCCAGCAATTCACGAATTTCCATAACGTCGCTTGCTTTACGAACAAAAGAAGCTGCGATGAAATCTACGCCTTGCTCGATACCGAAAATAATATCGTTGGCGTCTTTTTCCGTAATACCCGGAAGAGAGATCTTCACGCCAGGCACGTTAACGCCTTTTTTACTTTTGATCGTTCCGCCATTGACGATGCGGCACTCGATTTCCGTTCCGCGAATGTCAACAACCGTAAGCCCGATCAGACCGTCATCGATTAGAATCGTGGAACCGACTTCAACGTCGCGCGGCAGATCGGAGTAAGTAACGGAGATGCGGTCAGCATCGCCAAGAATCTCTTCGGTCGTCAAAACGATATGCTTGTCTTGAACGAGCTCAATCGGTTCTTCTTTCAATTTGCCGGTACGGATTTCAGGCCCTTTGGTGTCTAGCAAAATTGCCGCTAATTTGCCTGTCTCAGCAGATGCAGCGCGAAGATTGCGGATACGTGCGCCATGCTCCTCAAAATCTCCGTGGGAGAAGTTAAGACGGGCAACGTTCATTCCCGCTAACAGGAGTTTTTTCAAATTCTCTTGTGATTCGCTTGCTGGTCCGATGGTACAGACAATTTTCGTTTTACGCATGGTTTCCCTCCTGAGTAAATGTGAACCGACCTATTTCTCTAAATTTATGGTAACGGTCCTCTAACAGCTCCTGTTCGGTCAAACTTAGCAATGGCTCAAGCTGTTCCCAGATCGCTGTTTTGATAAATTCTGCTTGTGCAGCAGGATCACGGTGCGCGCCGCCTTTAGGCTCCGGAACGATGCCGTCAATGACGTTCAACTCTTTAATGTGATCTGCGGTAATCTTCATTGCTTCTGCCGCGTGTAGCGCTTGGGAAGCATCTTTATATAAGATGGAAGCTGCGCCTTCCGGACTAATGACCGAATAGATCGCATTCTCCAGCATCAACACCTTGTTGCCTAATCCTAAGGCCAGTGCGCCGCCGCTGCCGCCTTCACCGATAACGATACAGATGATCGGCACACGAAAAGAGGCCATTTCCAGCAAATTTCTGGCAATCGCTTCTCCTTGACCACGCTCTTCTGCAGCATTCCCGGGGAATGCGCCTTTGGTATCGATAAATGTAATAATCGGACGTTTGAACTTGTTCGCTTGGCGCATCATACGCAGCGCTTTGCGGAAGCCCTCCGGATGCGGACATCCGAAATTGCGGGCAATATTATCCTTCGTATCTTTCCCTTTTTGATGACCGACTACGGTAACAGGAACACCGTTCAATTTGGCTAGTCCGCCCACAATCGCCAGGTCGTCTCCATACAATCGATCGCCATGAAACTCTATGAAATCAGTAAAAATAGATAAAATATAATCAATCGTCGTCGGCCTTTGAGGATGACGCGCTAATTGCATTTTCTCCGCAGAAGACATGCTGGCATACAGCTCATCTTCCAGCTGAACGTATCTTTCTTCCAAACGGCGTATTTCCTCTGAAAAATCAATTTGCTTCTCTGCTCCAAATTTGCGCAGCTCGGCAATTTTGCTCTTCAGTTCCGCCAGCGGCTGTTCAAACGGCATTTCACCCGCCATAAGTCGCCTCCCCCTTCACTCCGTGCATGTCCAGTAGCTTGATTAACGTAGGCCGCATATCCTTACGGGCAACGACCTTGTCGAGCTGACCATGCTCGAGATTGAATTCTGATGTCTGGAAATTGTCCGGCAGCTTTTGTTTAATGGTTTGTTCAATAACGCGGCGGCCCGTGAATCCGAAAGACGCTGCAGGTTCAGCAATGATAATGTCTCCGAGCATGGCAAAGCTTGCGGATACGCCGCCAAACGTCGGATCCGTAATGATGGAAATAAAGAGTCCGCCTTCGGCACTCAGCTTAGACAAAGCTGCGCTTGTTTTGGCCATTTGCATCAAACTAAGAATACTTTCCTGCATACGCGCGCCACCTGAAGTGGAATAAATAATGATTGGAACCTTCTTTTCAATTGCAGCTTCAACCGCTCTCGTAATGCGCTCTCCTACAACGGAGCCAAGCGATCCGCCCATAAAATCAAAGCTCATGGCCGCAACCACAACCGGATAACCGCCAATGGTGCCTTCCCCGGTTATAATCGCGTCTTGTAATTTCGTCGTGTTCTTCGCTTTATCTAATTTCTCTACATAGTCAGGAAACTGTAAAGGGTCCTCAGAAATCATATTCGCATCGTATTCCAGAAACTCGCCTTCATCGAGCGTTAATTGAATGCGTTCCAATGCGCTTAAACGATAATGGTAGCCGCAAGCTGTACAGACTTTCAGGTTTTTCTCTAGCTCTTTACTCGTTTGAATGGTACCGCATTTCGGGCATTTATTCATTAACCCTTCGGGAATATCCCTTTTTGTTTTCTCAGAAGGAATCGTTGCGTATTTACGCTTTTGAAATAAATCCTTTAGCACATTTCCACCTCTAATTGGCTGTTATCGTGAACCTCTGACACGCCACGTTACTTACTTCTACTTTAACTATCTATGTAAAATAGAATTGAGCACTTCCTGCACTTCCTCGACTTCCCCGGCAGGGACGACGATTTCGAACTGATTTTTGGATAAGGAGGAGATCCCCCTTACTTGCACGAGAAATCCTTCTTCCGTCAGCCTCTGTTTAATCCGCTCGGCAATTTTCGCGGTAGGAGCTATGTATATCACCGTCCACATGAAAAAAAACCTCCTATGAAGTGCAACTACATGGATTGGGGCAACTAGTAACGATGATAATAAACTTCCCGCATAAGCATAGGCGCACACAATGGAATAATGATATCATAATTTCTCTTTTTCCCGCAACAGAGCACGTTCATGAAAAAAAGTGAAGTCTGAACTAACGAGTTAGTCCAGACGCAATTTACTGCTATAATCAGGCGCATGCTCATTCTGATGAGCGATTCTGGCAGAAGCGGCTGCCGCTAGTCCGCAAATCAAATCATCGAGAAAAACATGCACAGCGCTTTTGTCATCGTTGAGGCTCCGGATGATTCCCATCTTTTCTTTATCCAGATAGCCAAAGCTGGTCAATCCGATCATTCCATAGACATGGACAATGCCTAGCGCCAAAGTTTCATCGACACCGAACAACGGCTCGTCGGCCTCAAGAATGGATTGCAGAGGCTCGGGCAGCAGCTTGTTCTCCGCCAGCTCATCCAGCGCGATGCCTGTGTACAACGTGTATTGCACTTCCCGTTTGGAGAGAACAGTCAGTACGCTGTCGATGCATTCTTGCTCCGTGAGCTGTTCATTATAGGGCTTCTGCAGCTTAAACACAATCTCTGAAATTTGTTCAACGGTTACACCGCGCTTTTGCAGCAGCTGGATCATATGCTGTTCGGTCATAAATCCTCCTCCTACACATGAAATGCCCCCTGAAATGCCGGGTTCCTATTCATATGCGGAGGAAGCATGCTTTATTTCACTCTTACGGAATCTTTACCCATGATCGTTTCAATCATGCGGATCAGATCCTTGGAAGGATCGACCAGATATTGGTCGCTAAGGGCCAAGAGCTTGTTGCTGCTTTCGTAGAATAGCGCAACCGCGAGCGGCCCTTTGTGCAGCTTCAGCAGCGCCTTCAGCTGCAGGAGCTTATCCGGCTGCTCGCAGTCAGCCGAGATCTTGACGAACACCCGCTGCGGCTTCGCCTCCGCAGCGGGGCTGCCGCTGCCCTGCACGCGGGCAGCGTCGGTTCGCGCCGCAGCGGCGCGGGGCTCCTGGCGGCCGGCCTGCGGGGCCGCCTGCTTGGCAGGGGCGCCGCTGCGCGCGGAAACGGCAGCCGCGCGAGCCGGCCGGTCGTTGACTCCGTCAACTGACCGCCTAGGCATCCCAGGCTGCCTGCACAGCCGCTGGACGCCCGCTGGGTCGTCCAGCGCGGCAAGCTGCTCCGCGAGCAGCTTGGGCGGGTCCTCGTCCTGCAGCTGCAGCTTCGCCCGGACGAGGACAAGTCTGCCCTTCTGCACGAGCGGAGCGGCCTGCTTCCAGGTCTCGGGGAAGAGCACCACCTCGACCTTGTCGATCCGATCCTCCAGCTCCATGAAGGCCATCGGCTGGCCCTTCTTGGTCACGATCGTCTTGTTCGAGAGAATCATCCCAGCGACAAGAACTTCGCTGTTGTCCGGCAGCTCAGCCAGCTGATGCAGCATGGCAGCTTCCATTTCGGCAAGGGGCTGCGCATACGCGTCGAGCGGGTGCCCGGAAATATACATGCCGAGAAGCTCTTTCTCCAGCTCCAACTGCTTGCTCTGCGGCATGACCGGGATATTCGGCACCTCGACTTCCCAGTTCGGCTCTTCGACAAAGCCGAAAAGGTGAAGCTGCAGATCGTCCCGCTCTTTGCGCCATTTCGTAGCGGAGGCAATCGTTTCATCCAGAATAGCCATCAGCTGGGCGCGATGGCCTCCCAACGTGTCGAAGGCTCCGCCCTGGATCAACGATTCGACCACCCGCTTGTTGCAGACGCGCAAATCAACACGCCGGCAGAAATCAAGCAAGCTCTCGAAGGCCGACTTTTGGCGTTCGCTTAAAATCGCATCGATCGCTTGCGTGCCGACGTTTTTAATCGCCGCAAGTCCAAACCGGATCGCCCCGGACGAAGGATCAGGCGTAAATACCGTTCCGCTGCCGTTTACATCCGGAGGCAGCACGTCAATTTTCATCCGCCGGCATTCATCCACATATTCGGCAACCTTCCTGTGATTGCCCATCACGGCCGTTAACATCGAGGCCATGAAATAAATCGGGTAATGCGCTTTGAGGTAGGCCGTTTGGAAAGCTAACACCCCATATGCCGTCGCATGCGCCCTTGGGAAGCCATAGTCGGCAAAGCGCACGATCATATCATAGACATGGTTCGCATCTTCGGCGCTAAAGCCTTGCTGCAAGCTGCCCTTCACGAAGTGGGTGCGCTCTTCATCGAGTACTTCCCGCTTCTTTTTGGAAACCGCACGCCGCAACAAATCCGCTTCGCCTAAGGAAAATCCGGCCATCGAAGAGGCGATTTGCATAATTTGCTCCTGATACACGATAATCCCGTACGTATCCCGGAGAATCGGCTCTAAAGTCGGGTGCGGATAAACCACTTCCACCTGACCGTGCTTGCCGTAAATATATTTGGGAATGAACTCCATCGGACCTGGACGATACAAAGCCAATACGGAAATAATGTCCTCAAAAACGGACGGCTTCAAATCTTTCAGCACTTTGCGGACACCCGTAGATTCCAGTTGGAAAATCCCGGTGGTTTCGCCCTTGCTCAGCAAGCCGTAAGTAACCGTGTCTTCGTCCATATCCAGTCCGTCAAAGTCCAGACGCAAGCCTTCCATCTGAGCAATCCAATCCACGGTTCGCTCAATAATCGACAGCGTCCTGAGGCCCAGAAAATCCATTTTCAAAAGCCCAATGGCTTCCAGATGCTCCATCGTGTATTGCGTCAACGCTGTTTGCGTCGTGCCTTCCTGCAGCGGCACATACTGCGTCAGCGGCTCTCTGGAAATGACCACCCCGGCCGCATGCGTCGAAGCATGGCGCGGCATGCCTTCCACGCGCATGGCCATCTCCAGCAGCTCGGCGGTTTTGGGCTGTCTCGCGACCAGCGACTTCAGATCGGAGCTGACCTGCAGCGCCTCCGTCAGCGTCATGCCGAGCGCATTCGGAATCGCCTTGGCCGCACGGTCCACATCCCCGTAAGGAACGTTCAACACACGGCCGACGTCTCGGACCGCCGCTTTCGCCGCCATCGTTCCGAAAGTGATAATTTGCGCCACATGCTCATGTCCGTATTTGGCTACGACGTAATCGATCACTTCATCCCGGCGCTCATCGCTAAAATCGATATCGATATCGGGCATCGTAATCCGCTCCGGGTTCAGAAAGCGCTCAAAGAGCAGCTTGTACTGCAGCGGATCTACATTCGTTATGCGCAGCACGTACGCGACAAGGCTTCCGGCGGAAGAACCCCGGCCCGGCCCCGTCATGATGCGTTTCTCATGAGCAAAACGAATGAAATCCCATACGATCAAGAAATAATCGGAGAATCCCATGTTCTCAATGACGCCTAATTCATAGGCCAATCGCTCTTCCGCTTGCTTCTTCAGCGGCGAGTCCGGCTTCTCCCATCCGGGTTTTGAGCCATACCGCAGCTTTAGGCCCTCCAAGCACAGCTCTCGCAAATATTCAGCTGCCGTAAGATGCTCCGGAATGGGCCGGAAGCTAGGCAAAATCGATTTGCCGAAATCCAGCTGGAGCTCGCATCGCGAAGCCACGACAGCCGTATTCGCCAGCGCTTCGGGGACATGGACGAATAACCGCCGCATCTCCTCTTCGCTTTTCAAATACATCTGGCTTGTGCCCATCTTGAGCCGGTCCGTGTCCTCCACCGTTTTGCCGGTCCCAATACAGATCAGGATATCCTGCATCACATGGTCCGGTTCCGTCACATAATGCACATCGTTCGTCGCAATCAGCGGGATGCCGGTTTGTTTGCTCAGCTCGATCATGGCAACCATCACTTTTTTCTGCTCGATCATGCCGTGATCTTGAATTTCCAGAAAGAAGTCATCTCCGAAAATATCCCGATAGCGCTCTGCCGCTTGTCTCGCTTCATCCAGCCGGTTATGCAGCAGATGCTGCGAGATTTCGCTGCCCAAGCAGGAGCTCAAACAGATAAGCCCCTCTGAATATTTGGACAAATGTTCCAAATCAATGCGCGGCTTATAGTGAAAGCCTTCTAAATGCCCAATGGAGCAAAGCTTCATCAGATTCTGATAGCCCTTGTAATTTTTGGCGAGAAGAATGAGATGGTAGATCGGCTGTTCTTGTCTGGTCCCTTTGTCGCGGATGGAGCCCGCTGTAAAATAAACCTCACACCCGATAATGGGTTTAATGCCACGCTGTTTGCAAGCCTTGTAGAAGGCAATAGCCCCGTACATCACACCGTGATCCGTTAAAGCCAGAGAGGTCATGCCCAGATTAGCTGCTTGCGCAACAAGCTCCTCCATGCGTGCGGCACCATCCAATAAACTGTATTCACTATGCACATGCAAGTGTACAAACGAACTCATCAGCATTTCCTCCCTGCTCTCATTTTATTCCTTACATCTTATCATATTGTGGCTGTGCATTCCCATACAATAGGTCATGGAGAGTTTGTCCCCAACATTAGCTGGAAAGGAAGCGGTAAAAGCCATGGGTGTCTTTTGGGCGAATATCATATTATACTTCTGCATTGCGTTCGGGGTCGTCTTCGGAGGCAGCATGTTGAGCGGCATCGCAGCTGTACTGACCATGCAATCGCCGACGGAGAAAATGATGACGGTTGCTGAAAATATTAAAATTTGGGCCATGGTGGCTGCCGTAGGCGGCACGATTGATCCGATACGCTATATAGAAAGTCATGTCGCCATCGGACATTTGAATCCGGCAATTAAACAGATCATTCTGATTATCGTCGCCTTCTTTGGCGCGCAGATCGGCACTTCGCTCATCCAAATGATATGCAAGGGAGGCCATCAGCCTTGAGGGTCCCTCCTTTCGCCCGATATCAGCGCCTGCTCTCAGGCTTCGGTCTGATGGTTTCGGGAGCCATCATAGGGAGCGCGGTCTATATGAGCATACATCAGCATACGTATACGCAGCTGTATGTGGAAATGCATAAATATTTGCAAGAAAATCGTGATTTGCGTGACGATATCGACAACTTAAACAAGACGAAAAACAAACAATCCTTAATTAATGTCGTCAACGTCCATTTAGTTCCCAAAAATCAGGAAGATTTGATCAGCGAGGATATTCAAAAAGAAATTGAGAGCGATATTAAGAGCGAGTTTAAGATCGTAATCGGCCAAAAAGCTACTTATGTCAAGGATGCTCAGCCTCTGTACGAGAAATTGATTACCCAAAAGACGTACGTTTTGCACGATAAAAAATATGTCGTTGAAGTGAAATCCATCGTCCTGATTCAGACCGAATTGACCATTTGGATTACCGCCCAAGAGAAACGAACCTAAGCAATCTTCAGAAACTGTGCGAGATGTGATTGCAATCTCCGCCTAAAATCGCTAAAGTTAACAGTAAACTCGCTTAAAAGGACGGATGAACCACATGTTCGCGATTCAAATCTCTTTATTCTCGCTTATTTGCCTGCTGCTTGCCTTGTCCGTATATTTTAGCTTTCGGGCGCGCCGGGAGAAGGAACCCGCCAAACGCGGTCTCTACTCGGCCCGTATGAATATTTGCATGGGCTTAATGCTGGTGATGATTGCCGTCACGCAACTCTTCTTCTTCAGCGAATCCAGCTTCCGCCGCATTTTCGGCACGGTCCTGGTCCTGCTCGGATTGTTTAACCTGTTCGCCGGCATCCGCAATCAGGGACACTTCGACCGCATGCTGCGCTAGATGACTTGGGCGGTCAGCATCGCTTTGGAAACCAAAGCGCCAGCGTGGTAAATCTCCACGTCAATCTTGCCGAACTTACGGCTCACCTCAATAATGGTGGGTCGTATTTCTATTTTGGAGTCGATTTGCAGCGGTTTGAGGAAATAGGTCGACATGTTGTCCATGACAAGATCGCCTTTTTTAAACTCCTGTACTATCCGGTAGGCCGCCTGCGTCATTAACGTGGTCAGGACTCCCTCCGATACGGTGCCCAAATGATTCGTCATCTGCGGGGTAATGACGCCGTGAAACTGCAGCGTGCCATTCTCCGCTCTGACCTCTTCCAAACCGGACCAGATCAAATCCTCGAACGTTTCCCCGTTCTGCGGCTGCTTCTGAATATACTGCATCGCTTTCAGCACATCGCTCCGGTTCAGTACGCCCACCATTTTGCGGTTCGTGTCCACGACAGGCAGCAGCTCGATGCCTTCCCACACCATCATATGGGCTGCGGAAGCTACGGAGGTCTGCGGCGTGACCGTGAGCGGACTGCGCGTCATAAGCTTATCAACCGTCTGCAACGCGTTCGCCCCGACCATATCCTTGGACGTCACGACGCCAATGATGCGGTTCCACTCATCGACAACCGGGAACCGGCTGTAGCCGGTATCCTCCGACAACCGCTGCCAATCCTTCAGCGTGCTGTTCGCCTTGAGCGCATACAGGGAGGCGCCTGATGCCAGGATATCCTCGACAAGCATGATTTTCTTCTTGATCAAACGATCGTATATCGCTCTATTAATCATAGAGGCTACGGTAAATGTATCGTAACTGCTCGAAATAATGGGCAGCTCCAGCTTATCGGCAAGAAGCTTCACTTCCGCGCTCGTATCGAAGCCCCCGGTAATAAGAACGCCCGCTCCTTGTTCAAGCGCTAAGCTGTGCGCCTTGTTCCGGTTACCGACGATCAGCAAACTGCCTGCCTCGATATAGCGCATCATGGCATCCTGCTCCATCGCGCCAATGACGAACTTATGCAGCGTTTTGTGCAGTCCGCGCGAGCCGCCGAGCACCTGTCCGTCCACCATGTTGACGACTTCCGCGAAGGTCAGCTTGTCGATGTTTTGCCGCAGCTTTTTCTCCACTCGGACCGTTCCGATCCGTTCTTTGGTAGAGACAAGCCCTTGATTCTCAGCCTCTTTGATGGCCCGGTAAGCCGTGCCTTCGCTTACTTCCATGTTCTTCGCAATTTTACGAACGGATATTCGGCTGCCGAGCTTCAAACTTTCTATATGGCGTAAAATTTGTTCATGCTTCGTTAATGCATCCATGGATTGAGTATCCAACTGTTACACCCCATTCGCCTGTTCCTGTACTACTCTGTACTACTAGTATAATCGTTACGAAGAACAAGGACAATGCGGGCAGCTTTCATGCAAGGATAAACGACTTCGTCGTCCTTTCAGGACGGGCGCGTTTGTCAATCTACTGAAAAAATCCAACCCTATTTGGATTGGATGCTTTATTCGTATTATACCAAACGTATGTTCGAAGTCAAATAAAAGCTAAGCTTGCGGATGCCCGGCTATTTACGAAACTGCAGCATTTTTTTGCGGCCATTTACAAGCTGCTCCAGCTGCCATTTTTTCATTCGGTTGATACGCCTAAGCTCTCTCCGCTTCTCTTCGTCCACACCCAAAATTTGATGCAAATGAGACGCAATGACGAGAAGCGCCATGGCGATCCAGATGCAGCTGAAAACCATCGGCAGGGAGCCCGCGTCCCGCAGCTGCATCTGAGGCAGCGAATAAATCAGCATGCCAAGCGCCGCGCTCATGTATACGACATTTTTAAACCCTTTCAACATTGATCGCTCCTTTCGTCTGATGAACTCACAAAACCTGTCTTCCTCTATTTTCAATGTATGAGACAAGTTCTGGTTATATGAGTGCATAGCGAAAGTTTGGAACAAGCTACCCTTCCCCGAAGCCCTGCGAATTCAGGAAAGCTTTCATGTGCTCGCGCGGACGCTGCGCTTTGGCGGCCATCTCCTTGGACCATGTCGTGTCGACTTTGCCGCCCGTACGAACGTTCATGTAGCCGCGGATTGTCTCGTCGTACCGGCTGACCGCTTCTTCATTATCCGTATACGCGTTCTCATGGTATACCGCTTCAAGAGGGAGCCGCGGGCGCTGCAGCGGCTCCTGATCCGGCATGCCGATGCACATGCCGAAGACGGGGTACACCAGCTGCGGCAAACCCAGCAGCCGGGATACCTCAGCGGGATTGTTGCGCAGCCCGCCGATGTAGACGACGCCGAGCCCGAGCGACTCGGCCGCAATGGCTGCATTCTGCGCAGCGAGTGCAGCATCTACGGTGGCAATGATGAGATTCTCGGCATTGCCGGTGATAGGCGTATCCGCATGGCGGTGCGCCGCCTGCGCGTAGCGGTGCAAGTCCGCGCACCAGACGAGAAACAGCGGACATTCACTGACGTACGCCTGATTTCCTGCAAGCGCGGCTAGCTGATTTTTCAGATCGCCATCGGTCACGTGGATGACGCTGAAGGCCTGCATGTTGCTGGAGGTTGAAGCCGCTTGAGCGGAAGTTAGAATGGCCTGCAACTGCGCTTCCGTGACAGGCTGATCCGTAAACTTGCGAATCGAGCGGTGATTTTGCAATAACTGGATGATTTGGTTCATATCGAAGCGACCTTTCCTGGTTCATTTTGTTATTTCACTCAAGGATGCGTTCCAATTGCCCACGGCTCCTTAAGTATACTTTTAGTTACTATCGTACAAAAAAGTGGCTACTTGTAATTAATTATAATACATCCGATACTTAGATACATAGTTTTAGCCAAACTCACCATTCTAATGGCAGGACTGAAGCTTGACTCACATTTTTCGGAGGTGTTTCCTTATGAAAAAAGATTTATTTTCACCCTATGATCTTAAAGGCTTGCATATAAAAAACCGGATCGTCATGGCGCCGATGTGTCAATATTCCGTAACAGCCAAAGACGGAAAACCCAATGAGTGGCACTACGTACATTACCTCTCTCGCGCCATCGGCGGGACGGGCCTCATTATCATGGAAATGACGGATGTGCATCCCGACGGCCGGATTACAGACAACGATTTGGGCCTCTGGTCCGATGAACATATCCCCGCCTTCGCCCGAATCATCGATGGCGTTCATGCGCATGGCGCAAAAATCGGCATCCAGATCGCCCATGCAGGGCGTAAAGCCGAGGACGCCGAAGTGCCTGTCGCTCCATCGGCTATCCCTTTCCCCGGTAATGCCTACAAAATGCCGCGGGCGCTGACAACGGACGAGGTGCAGGACGTCGTGCGCCAGTTCGGCGATGCTGCGAGACGTGCGGTGCAAGCGGGCGTGGACACCATTGAGCTGCATGGCGCTCACGGCTATTTGATTCACCAATTCCAATCGCCGCTCACGAACAAAAGAGACGATATTTACGGGCACAATCTCGCCCAATTCGGCGTGGAAGTCATTCAAGCGGTGAAAAAAGAAATGCCGGCCGACATGCCGCTCATTTTCCGTATCTCCGCGGTCGAGTACGTTGACGGCGGCTATGATATTGACCACGCCATCGAACTCTCCAAAGCGTATCAAGCCGCCGGCGTCGATGCGTTTCATGTGAGCTCAGGCGGGGAAGGCCCTGCAGGCCAGCGCAAACCGGGCAATTCCCCCGGTTATCAAGTGCCTTTCGCGCGGCAAATTCGCGAAGCGCTGCAGGTGCCGGTCATTGCCGTCGGCCTGCTGGCAGATCCGGTTCTGGCCGAGTCGGTCATCGCCGGCGAGGATGCCGATCTCGTCGCGGTTGCCCGCGGCCTGCTCCGCGATCCGTATTGGGCGACGCATGCTGCCGTTCAGTTGGGGCATGAGCATGCTCACATCCCGCAGCAATATGCGCGTGGGTATTGATTTATTGGCTGCGCTTGAGGATTGCTATTGCTATGTTGCAGTTTATACAACAATATGACTGGAATTAGGCGCTTTCGCTTCCCTATGTTGTATTCTGTACAGCATAGGGAGCGGAAAGGTGCCGATTTCGGAGCATTCTGTAAGAATGAATGCATTTTGTACAACATAGCTCCGAATTTCAACCCGCAACCCCTTTTTTCGTTGCACAAAGTGCAGCATAGGACGCGTATATAAACGCAGTAACTCTTTGTGGGCTCCGCTTACTCCAGCTTCCAGCTTGCAGCTTGCCCGAATGGTAGAACTATTGGGCTGTGGCTGGCTCGCGCGGATGTCCCATTCTGGGGGAACATCGTTCCCTTACTTAGGCGCAAAACTGAGTTTCAGGGGTTGAAGGGGTTGTTTTTGGCCATATAGCGCCCCGCAACACCTCTATTTTTCGCCCAATCAAGGATAAACGACTTCGTCGTCCTTTTAGGACGGGCGCGTTTATCGAGGTAGATGCGAAGCAAAAGTACACATCTATTAAAAAAAGACAGAGCAGGAAACACATCCCGCTCTGTCTTTTTCCATTAAATCCCCACTAACTTCCTGACCTTACGATACAGCAGCGTCAACACCCAAGGAATCGCCACAATCAGCACAAGCACGATCACATTATACATATGGAAAAGCGCGATCGAGCCCGGCATTTGGACCTTATACTTCCACAGAGAAAGCAGCGCCGGATGCATCAAGTACACACCGAATGACACGGAACCCAGGGAAACAAAGAAGCGGCCGACGGGCGCGGCTTTTTGCAGGAGCCACTTCCCGATCCAGATGAAGCTTACGCCGATTCCGATGCTATAAAGCAGCCAAAGCACCTCATACCACGTGTTTTCAAACGTGTATCCTTTTAGTCCCAGCAAGTATAGCGATGCATACGTTAAGCCGATAAGGATGGAAACCGGAATAACCCAGCCTTTATTGCGCTCCAGCCACGTTCGGAAAGCCCCGTAATTCATCCCGATGGCGCCTCCGATGAGGAAGTATCCGAAGTAGGTAACGCACAGTTCCGGTTTGTGGGCGATCGACCCGAACCAATGGCTGTACACGTATACGCCGGCTTGTATGGCGAGTCCCCAAAGCGCCAGCGTTTTGCGGAACCAAGCGGCATTTCTCACAGCCCAAACAAACAGGGGAAACAGCAGGTAAAACTGCACGATAATGATCATAAAATATAAATGATAGCCCGAATCCGCCCATTTCAACTGCTCCAGAAACACCCGCGGCTCTATCTTAATTGGGTGCTCCGGGGTCCAGAGCCAAGGATTGTATATGTAGTAAAAAAACGACCATACGATATAAGGGACAAGCACCTGCCTCACACGTTTCCAATAAAAGATGCCGGCCTGTTTGGCGCTCCAATTATCCGTATATATGTAGAACAACACAATGCCGCTTAAGAAAATAAAAACAGGAACGGCAAAATAGCTTATTTTGTTCAAAAATAACATAAGCAGCTGCGAGCTGCTGCCTTTCAAAGCCGGATCCACCGTCCAGTCTGCCGTAACATGAATCGTGACGACGGCTAGAATCGCAATCGCTCTGACAATATCGAGCTCCGTAATTTTTTGTTTGGCCATATCGGTTTCAAATCCTCATTTCCTCAAACATACCCTTTTACTATAGACAGTTTCGACATCTTTCGCAACTTTCCTCACTGGCAAAAAAAGGTTGTCCCATAATTGAAATTTAATAGGCTATGGAGGTTGTAAATAACAGGAAAACCTCCCTCTGTTTGCACCGATTTCATGAAAATTCTCTGAATCCGGTTCAATTAGCGGGAGGTACTCCAGTTTTTTTACCTACGAGGTCATCTTTCGAGCATTTAGATGGAGATTTTCCAGTTATCTTCCTTCTTCTTTACACTAGGCAGAAACGGTCTCCCGCTCCCGAGTCTGACGTTTGCGGGGACGAATAAAAGATCGCACAATGGTTAAACCAACCAGGATGCTCGCCGTACTGATATACATGGCTTTAATCAACATATTCGAACTGTCCGTTCCTATGAATAAGCCATGAAGCAAGGCCAAAATAAATATCGGATATGACAGCATATGCAGCGCAAGCCAAAGCTTTCTTTTTAACCGCTGACGAATATCTGTTGTAAAAATGAGCAGCAGCAATCCATACAAAGCTATGGAGCCGATGCCGTTTAGGCCTGCTGAATGCTTGGCCGTAAATGGAACCAAAAGTTCTTTCCATTCAAATGGCATGAACGTATCGATAATCAGAAGAACGGCATGCAGCAGCGCCAAACAAGTCCCTGCCTGATTCGCATAGGTATGGTAACGAAGAAGCTGCGCTTTTCTTGGACCTCTCCATTGCGGAAAGCTGTACATGATTCCAAGTGACATCCCTGCAAATAAACTGAGATAGGACAAGATTCCAAATAAACGGATCAGCGGCCAAACGGGCAAATCAACCAACAACTGAATCATAATCATTACCTCCCTGTTCCTTCCACTCATATACGCAATCTGGCTGAAGACCGATCCATTGACCTATGCCTGTATGCGGGGCAGGCTGAACATGATGAAGAGCTCCGTCTTCTGTATACATCAGCGCTTCCAAGCGCTGCGCATTTCGCCTGAATAAGGGCAGTCCTTCCCGCATGCCGAGGATGCACATCACTTTTGCCCAAATTTCGCAATCCATCAAATTATCCCCCACAACCGTACACTGAACGACCGAAGAGCTGCCTGGCCGCATCGTACGGGGATCAATGAGATGATGCATGCTGCCTTCGCCGGTTTTCCAACTTCTCTTCTGCGTAGACGATGTAGCGACTGCCCCTCTTGTCAATAACAGCAGCAGCTCATCTGCCTGTTCCCTTCGGCCGCGACTCGGGTGATCAATGGCAATGACCCAAGGCTCGCCGTCCGCTGCGCCTCCCCAGACTTCCACATCTCCTCCCGCATTGACAAGACCTCTTGGCAAACGCCACTCCCTGCGAAGCAGCTCCGACATACGATGAACCGTCCAGCTCTTTACGATGCCTCCCAGATCCATGCGCTGGTTAAGCGGCACTTGCACAGAAAGCATGGCTGAATCCAGATCCATATGTACGTTATTCTTTTGCACAAACTGCCCTGCCTCATGCCCATACTCGGTTGTACCGCCCTCATCGCCTATAAGCTCGAACGAGTGCCGATATCCGGCCCGCTCAAGGGCTGGAAGAATGAAAATATCGAATAGCCCCTCCGTTGCTTCAAAATAGTGCCGGGACAGCTCAAGCACATTCGCCATCTCATGTGAGATCATGCACCTGCTTCCTGCCCGCTGATTTAGCCGGGAGCATTCGCTGTTAGGCAGAAATCTGCTGAATCGCTGCTCTGCATTTGAAAAGAACGAAGTGATTTCTCTCTCGAGCCCCGTTATTTCGCTTGCAGAATGGAAGAGCGCCTCAATCTGTGTATTCATGGAACGAAAGTTTATGTCTTGGAGCACCGCGTTTCATCCCCTTCGATCATCTATGAAGCTTGACTTCTTGTGTGCGGTTTTACTGGCGACGATTGCGAAAAATCTGTGGAGCCGCCGGCTATCTGGTCGCGATTCCGTCTCCCGCTGTCCGTACGATTGCCGAACCGATTGGAGGAAGGCTGCTTTGGAACGGTTTCCGAAACAACTTGCTGCTTGGACGTTGTATCTGCATTCACTTTTGCCAGAAATTGCGGACTGGTTTTCACTTCTTGAAATAAATAGAACAGAAATACCGCTATGACGATCCCCATCTGCCATTTCGTCCACTTGGACTTCATCATTATGATTCCCCTCCAATCTGCTAGATTTGGTTAATCCACATTATAATTGCTCCCCTCCTTCAATGCCTGAATAAACGCTTAACAATCACTGAAACTCCACTGAAACTAAAACTACTACTATTCAAAAAAAAGAGACCATCCGGTTTCGCAGATTCTGCGACTTCCCGAACAGTCTCTTTAATTATTTCAGCATCGCTTGCAACGGTTCCGCAATAATGCGCTGCACATCCTCAAGCACGATGGATAAACGGCGTTCTGCATCGAACAACCGCTTGATGCCCGGGTTCAGGGCAAGCTCGTCGTACAGCTTCTGCAGTTTCTCCATCTCTTCTTGCGGCGGCATTGCGCCTGCGGCCATTTTCTGCTGAAGCTCATTTTGACGTTGACGGAAATCTTCCAGTGCGTTTTTGCTGGAGGCATCCTGGCTAATCTGCGCGCGAATCGCCAACATATCGTTATATTCACTGCTTTCCTTAATTGCTTTTGCAAGCTCGTAAGCTCTATCATGCACATTCATTTCCATTACCTCCTCATGATTCCCAACTCGCGGTTGGGCTCTTCCCCAAACAGTTTCGAACACATCCCAAGCACAAAGGGATATATGTCCTCATATGATGGAGTAGTTTACTTTGCTTAAACGGCAATGCCATTTTTGATGCTGGAAGGAGTGTTCGCTATTGACCAGGACGAAAGTCGGAATATCCATTCAAGGAACCAGCATCTATTTGGATGATCGGACCGTTGTTCTAAGTGAAGCCATTGCAAGAAAATGGAAAGTTCCGTCCAATCAATCGATGGTCCTGCGCTTCGGCTCTGCCAAACAGGATGTCAAGGTCATCACGGCGGCTACATCGAACAGTTTGCGGTTCAATCCCGTCCTCGCCGCCAAGATCGGTATTCATCAAGGGGCGCAGCTTAATATTCATTATAGGCACAATGTGGGCACCTTGTCGATTGGACCCTTAATCGGTGTAATGATCAGCCGCGTTTATAAGAATGCGCCCGATCGCCCGTTTGGTGCTATCACCGCATTTTGTAAAGAAATGACGGCTGCATGTGAACGATACGGGGCTGTCGTCTGCTTTTTCCCGCCAGGCGAAATGCAAGCGAATGCCAGCTCCATTTCTGCGTATGCGTATTCCAACGGTTCATGGAACAAAAGAACGTTTCCGATTCCGAATGTGATTTACAACCGCCTTACCTCGCGCAAGTACGAGAACCAGCCGAATGTTCAACAATTTTTGAAAGAGGCCAAAGCCCGTCACGGCACCGAGGTCTTCAATGAGAAATATTTGAACAAAACGGAAGTGTTCGATGCCTTGCGCAAAGAGAGCTCCCTTCACGGGTATTTGCCGGAATCTTACCTCTTCAAAAATTATCAAATGCTCAAATCCATGGCCTCCCGCCATCCCGTCCTGTTTCTCAAACCGATCACCGGCTCGCTGGGAAAAGGGATCATACGGATTCGCCGGGAACCCGGCGACGCTTATACGTGTGACTTTACGAACTTAAACGGCGTGCGCAAACAAACATTCCCGTCCCTTTCCACTCTTTTTCAGGCGATTGCCGGCAAGCTCAAAACCCAGCGCTATCAGCTGCAGCAAGGACTGGATCTCATCACAACCGAAGGAAAAACGATTGATTTCCGTTCCCTCGTCCAACGCGGAGCAAAAGGCGAGTGGGCGGTCACTTCGATTGTCGGACGCATTGCCGGAACCCAGCATTTCGTCTCCAACCTCGCACGGGGCGGCACTTTGACGAATGTGACGGGCGCTCTGGCCAAATCATCCGTTTCACCAACTGCTCGTGTCTCTGTCAAGGCACGCTTGCGCAAGGCTTCTCTGGACATCGCCAAAGGGATTGAAGCACAAATTCCCAGTCATTTTGGAGAGTTAGGGATCGACCTTGCTGTAGATAAAACGGGTAAGGTTTGGCTGCTTGAAGTCAACTCCAAACCGTCTAAAGACGATAACACACCATTAAACAATGAGAAAAAAATCAGGCCGTCCGTGAAACAACTCGTGCAATATGCCAAATATTTGGCAAAGATTTGAGGTGGCATTATGCGAAGAAGCACCAAACGTCCATTGCTCGGGATCATGGTCACTGAACTCAATAGGGAGCTGCCTTTTGCAAGCTCGGATTTCTATAAACATCTGACTTGCTGCGCTGCCCGGGAAGGTCTGGACGTCATCGTATTCTCACCGAATCGCATTGATTGGAAAGGGCAAACGGTACGAGGTTACACCTTTGAGATGGAAACGCAAGAATGGGTCTCCAAGCTCTTTCCTCTGCCTGCGCTGATTTACGACCGATGCTTCTTTAGCAATAAGAGCAGCTATGACCACTACCTGCACCAAGTGAAGAAGCTGCGCGAAACACCCCTTATTCGCTTCTTAGGCTATGGGCTTGGCGGGAAGTGGGAAGTTGGGCAAATGATGCAAAAAGACAGCACGCTCAGCCGTTACTTGCCCGAGACGAACTTGCTCACAAGCGGCAGTGACCTTAGAAATTGGTTTCATACAAGGGATGACGCGTTCCTTAAACCGCAAGGCGGCAGTCAAGGGAGAGGCGCCATGCATCTACGCAAAATAACCGCAATGGATGGCAGCATTGCCTTTCATGTCAAAGGCCGCAATGCGCATAACGGACTTGTCGAACGTCATTTCCAACATTTCCACTCCTGCTGGCATTGGCTGCACAGCCGTATCGGCACCCGGCCCTATCTCATACAAGAATATCTGCGCCTGCAATCATCCGAAGGAATGGCTTACGACATACGCTCTCTCGTACAAAAGAACGGCTCCGGCTTATGGGAAAGCACGGGCATGGCGGTTCGAATCGGCCAGCCTGGCAGCATAACCTCCAACCTGCACGGCGGAGGCACTGCCGAAGAGGTGCCCGCCTTCCTCACGAGGGAGTTCGGCGAGACCAAGGCGGGTGAGCTTATGGCCACGGTTGCCATGCTATCGACACGCATCCCTCCGATTCTCGAAAGCCATCATGGGCGATTGGCGGAGCTTGGCATTGATTTTGGCATCGATGCTTTGGGCCGCGTATGGATTCTGGAAGTGAACTCCAAGCCGGGCAGAACGATTTTTGCGCGTATGCATAACGAGAAAGCGCGTTTGAAATCCATTGCTAACCCCGTCTATTATGCTGGATATTTGCTGCACAAAAAGCTGAGCTAAGCTTGGCTTGCTGGTATGTGCCTGGGCGGACAAACGGTCATAACTGTCTGCTAAGACACGGAAAGCCCCGTAGGGCAACAAGTTTAGGAGGGTAACCTAATGAGTTTGACAACGTGTATGCTCCACGCCGTACAACGAACAGATAGATCGGTCTACTTAACAAGTGAACTCGTCAAAGCTTTACGGTTAACCGGGAATAAATCGATTACTGTAAAGGTCGGCAGCAAATCAGCCACTCTACCGATCCGCCTGATCAAAAAAAGTGGTCAGCATATGTACATTCCGCTTTCCTTAATGGCTTCACTGCGCATACCTCGAGCGGGGAGCGTCATGGTGGCCAGTACGACGAATAAAGAACTGCGCATCGGCCCGATCATCGGCGTCTTGACGAATATCACAGGCGGGTCGTCTCCCTTCGGCACAAAAACCGGATTCATCCGCCAAGTTTTAAATACAGGTTCAAACAAATCGTTTATATTTGCCTTCAGCCCGAGGAACGTCAACTGGGTTCAGGAAACGGTCACCGGCATTATTCCCAAAGAAGGCGGGGGCTGGACTCGTAAAACTTTCCCGCTGCCTGATGTCGTCTACAACCGGCTCTCCAGCCGCAAAGCCGAGAAATCCGCCGGTATGGAGGGCTTTAAGGACCGGTTTGTGCGCAGAGGCATTCCGCTCTTTAACTGGAGCTTTTTTGATAAATGGGATGTCTACAAAATGCTAGATGGGGATGATGCTTTCAAATTCGTACCCGAATCCCGCATCAATCCGTCTGCGGATCAAATTAAAGAAATGCTCGACAAACATAAATTCATTTATTTAAAACCTACGGCAGGCAGCCTGGGCATCGGTATTTTCCGGGTCACCTACAACCCGAAACGCGGTTATTTCGTCCGCTACCGCAAAGGCGGCAAAAACGTGCTCATCCGCTATGGGAAATTCGAAGGTCTCATGCAGATGCTCGGCACCGGACGCGGACGTCTCTCGAACTACGTGGCCCAGCAAGGAATTCGCCTCATCGAAATCGACAATTGTCCGATTGATTTCCGCTTCCATATGACGAAGAACGGGAGCAACAACTGGGTTGTAGCCGCCATCGGGGCCAAGAAATCCGGCAAGGGCAGCGTAACCACCCACATCCGCAACGGCGGCCAGTTAATGACGCCAGAGCAAGTGCTTCGCCAAATCTACGGCAGCCGGGCAGAACAAGTGCTTACGAATGCCAAAGAAACAGCTATCAAACTCGCTGAAGGCATCGAAAATAACTACAATCACTTGCTCGGGGAGCTAGGATTCGATATCGGCATCGATCAAAATGAGAAAATTTGGATGTTCGAAGCGAATGCCAAACCGGGCAGATCGATTTTCAAACATCCGTCCTTAAAAGAGGGAGACCACGCTACTTTGCAAAGCATTTACGAGCACTGCCTCTACTTGAGCAGATTCCGCTCTAGGAGGGAAAACTAATGGCTTTCTTCCTGAACAATAAAGAGTCGACTCCGACGCTGGCCATTCTAACCGTGAAAGATAGCAACCGGGTATTCCGCGGTAATTTGCACAATTTTCTTGATTTAATCCAGACCGGTGAGCGGCTTGGGGTTGATGTTTACGTCGTGACGACAAAAGACTTCAATTTAACGAGCAATGAGATCCACGGCTACCGTTACAACGCTCAGAAGAAGAAATGGAGCAGGGAACTTGTTCCCGCTCCTCAGGTCGTCTATAACCGGATACCCTACCGCAAAATGGAGATGAAGCCCGAAGTCCAACAAACCATTCAAGCCTGCAATCGCAGCTCCAGCGTCCATTTATTTAATTCTTCCTTCTTTAACAAATGGACTTTGTTTAGCTGGCTGAACGGCGCCAAAGAAAGCAAACCTTACATGCCCGACACCAAGCAATTAAGCTCGGCGGACGATTTGACTTCCCTTTTGCGTAAACATTCCGTGCTGTATTTGAAACCGGTGAAAGGCAAAGCCGGAAAAGGGATTATGCGAATTGACCGGTTGACAACGAAGAGCAATCAAACCCAATACCGGTTAAGCCGCCAAGTCGATAAACAGATGACCTACACTTATCACAATTCCACATCCGATCTCTGGAGCGAATGGAATCGTCACCGCGGCACCCATGAATATATTGTTCAGCAGGGGATCGCATTAGCCAGATACCAACAGCGTGCCTATGATTTGCGCGCACTCATCCAGAAGACATCCAAAGGCGAGTGGAGCGTATCAGGCATAGGTGCGCGCGTTGCCGGAAAGGCCAGCATTACGACGCACGTCCCCCGGGGCGGGTCGATCGACGATCCGTTTAAGCTGCTTACGCAAGGCTTTGGTGCCAAGGAAGCGAAAAACATTTTAAAACGGGTCGAAACAGCCGCCGTTACGCTCGCCACCCAAATCGAAAAATCGTCGGGCAATCAGCTCGGTGAAATGTCGATGGATATCGGCGTGGATATCGGAGGACATATCTGGTTCTTTGAAGCAAACTCCAAACCGATGAAATTCGACGAACCCAAAATTCGCAAAAAATCACTTGAACGCATTATTCGCTACAGCCTCTACCTTATTAATAATGGAAGAAGAAGGTGATTATGCTTGTCTTCACAACGACTGGGCGTACTCGCTATTTATTTAAGCAAATCCAAACTGGAAGAACTCTCCTACTTTCAAAGGCTCAGTAAAGAAGGTAAAAAACTGGGCGTTCAAGTCGAAGTCTTCTCGCCGACCGATGTCGACGCCGACAACTCCGTACGCACGCTGACTTATGATGCGGCTCACGGCAGATGGATTCGACGCCGCACATCCATGCCGCCTGTTATATATGACCGCTGCCGCTACAAAGCCATTGCCAATTATCACATGCTCAAAGCGTTTCGCAATCGTCATGCCAAGCTGATCTTCTTGAGCAGGCCGTTAGCCAACAAATGGTCCATGCACAAAATCCTTTCCGAGAATGAAAGCATTCGCTCCTACCTGCCGGTTACCGTGCGATTCAGCTCCGTGCAGGAGCTGCTGAAATTTCTCAAAAAGCATAAACTCGTTTATGTCAAACCGAAAAACGGAACGGGTGGAAGAGGCATACTGCGAATTGAACAACTCGATCACGACCTCTATTTATTGCAAGGCAGAAATCAGCAAAGAACCATCATCGCCCCGTACCGCGCCAGCGAAAAACAGCTGCTCGTCAAGCTGCATTCGCTGAAGCTAAGCCCGGACTATGTGGTTCAACAGGGCATTCAATTGAAACTGAGGGACGGACGCGTGCATGACTACCGGCTGCTCATTCAGAAAAACGGCCAAGGTGAATGGGAAGTCACCGGCTGTGCGGGCCGTATCGGTCCTCAGCGCAGCATCACTTCGAATCTTCACGGGGGCGGCAGCGCTGTTTCTCTAGATAAACTGCTGGCGTACCGTTTTGCTTCTCCTGAAAAAACGGAAAACATCAAGAAAGAAATGAACAGCTTTGCTTATATGCTCGCGGATTTTCTGGAAACGAAGTTCGGCAAACTGTGCGAGTTGGGCATGGATATCGCGGTAGATCCGCGAGGCGAAGTTTGGCTGCTCGAAGTCAATCCCAAGCCCTCCCGGGAAGTTTTTCGCAGAATCGGCGAGAATGCCACCTACCAGAAGGCCGTTACACGGCCCATCGAATACGCGGTCTGGATGCTGAAACAACAAACACGCAAATTAGAAACGCAAGCATCCGAAGATTCGGATTTAATGGATTAAGCAATCAATCGGAAGCGGCAGCCCCTGGCTGTCAGGAGCTTCCGACCTACATAGGCTGGATGAATGAAAGACCGAGAGACCGCCGATTGCCCCATCGCAAGCCGCGTGGACAAATCATGAACATAAGCTCCTGCAGGAGCAGATCCCGTCCCTGTACATGTATCATCGCAAAGCGGACAAGCTATACTTTTAGCTCCGAATGCTTATTCGTTGAATTCTCAATCTGGATTGTCGCGTGGCTAATGCGAAAACGTTCCTCCATCCGATGAATCGCTTGCTGCAGGATGGATTGGCTGTCCTGATCGTCAGCGATGAGCAAATGGCAGCTTAATGCGTCGAGTCCGGAAGTAATCGTCCAGATGTGCAAATCATGTACGTTCATGACGCCATTGATGCTTTCCAGCTCCTGCTTGACTTCTCCTAAAGAAATTTCAGCGGGCGTCCCCTCCATCAAAATATGAATCGTAGATTTCAGAACAGCCCAAGCTCCTTTGAGAATAAGGAGAGCCACGATGACGCTAATGATCGGATCGGCCGCATACCATCCAAAAATAAGCATAACCGCACCGGCAACAATGGCCCCGACCGAGCCCAGCGCATCGCCTAATATATGAAGATACGCGCTGCGCAGATTCAAATTGCCGTGGACGTCCCCTTTACGCATAAGCGACCAAGCGCTGAGCAGGTTGGCTATTAACCCAATGCTGGCAATGATCATCATGGAACCGCTGGCTACGACTGGCGAGTTAAAAAACCGGTCGATCGCTTCCCAAATAATAAAACCGGCAATCAGAAAAAGAGTGACCGCGTTAAAGAGCGCCGTTAAAATTTCAACGCGGTGAAAGCCAAACGATTTGCTGGCCGACGACGGTTTAGCCGCAAACCAAAGCGCGACCAAACTTAACAACAGCGAACCGGCGTCACTTAACATATGGCCCGAATCGGAGAGCAGCGCCAAGCTGTTCGTCCATAACCCTCCGATGAATTCTAAAATCATGATTCCAGCGGTTATGCAAAGCGCAATAAGCAGCCCCTGTTTGCTTCCGCTATGACCATGATGATGGTGTCCGTGCCCGTGATGGTGTCCATGGTGGTGTCCCTCATGTCCATGATGATCTCCTTGGTGCGCATGGGTATGTTCGCCGCTATGACCCTCGTGGCTGCATGAAGCATGATCCTTATGAGAATGAGATTTTTCTTCTGATGAATGTTGATGCATGGCATTCCCTCCCTGTTGCTCTGCCACTAGAATGGCATGCTGACCGTAACTTTATACATAACAATTTAATATATGAGCACTTATTCATATATTAATAAGTGAAGCCAGCTTTTGTCAATATGGTTGCGCCTAAAAGGGAGAAATTCCGCCTCTTTGCCGCGCGGCTGTGGCAGTTGTTTCGATTCCAATGAGCAAATCCAACTTGCTCAAACTGCTTGACTCTCCCTTGCCCCGACCTGCAACTGGCGTGCGCATGGAACAACTGTGCCCGATCGAGCGCAGCGTATTGTAGCTCCATTCTAAACAAATGTCCACTCCATTCCCTTATTTCGACGAAAAGCCGATTTTCGCGCTCCCGAGGGGAACTACAGGGCCTTATCTCACCTCAATGATCTAACTTACTGCTCAAATGGTGGAATAGCGGACCCTAGTTCCTTTTCCCTAGCCGAAAGGGGCGTTTCCAGCAAATTAACGCCCTGTAGCTCCCCCTCTAGCAAGCCATGGAGACTGGAAACGCATCCGCCATCCCTGCATGAACTAAGAAGCAAGCTCCGCTCCCCCCTATAAATTGTGGAATAAAAAAATCGGCCCTAAGCCCGTTTCCAGAGCTTAAAGCCGATCATCCTAACAAACTTTACGTTCCAGTAGCCACTTTGTTAGCCCCAGCTTCCACAACATCGGGGTCAAACGTAACCGTCGCGCTAAATAGAGAGGTGGAAACCCCGAAATCCCCCGTAATGTCGCCTCCGCTGCCGGAATACGACTTGGCTGCGCTTGTCGGAGCAATTACTAACGTGTCTCCGTTCACCAGGCTTCCTTCGTTCCTAATAATGTTGAAAATTCCTATAAAAGAAGGCATTCTGATCAGCACCCTTATCTCAATGTGCTACAGTGTATGCCCAGCCTACCCGGTTTGCGACTACTTCCGGTTAAACATATTCCAACAGTTCCGCGAAGCTGCGGATTCGAATATGCGCGCCTTCCAGCTCTCCGGCTTCCCGGAAGCCGGCATAATCGCAAGCCGCTACGGTCAAGTTATTTTTTAGGCCTGCCTCCACATCGGAAGAACGGTCCCCTACCATCCAGGCGGATTCAATCCCATGCGTGTCAAGGGCTATTTTGACCAGATCCACTTTGGATTTGGTTTGATATTTTCCCGCGCTGTATAAGTCTTCAAACAAGTGGGAAAGCCCCATCGCTTCGGTCACATGGCCGACATAGTCCTCCAACCCGTTGCTCGCCACAAATAATCGGACGCCTTTGTCCTTCAGTGCTTGCAGCGTTTCCGCAACCCCTTCGTACAGCTTGCCCTGCCCCTGCTGCAGCCCCTCCATTTGAAACTTAAGCAGTAGCTCATCGGCTGCCAGGCGCGCCTCCGTCGAAGCATCCGGCATCACCCGCTGCCAAATATGCTCAAGCAGCATGCCCAGCGCTCCCAAGATTCTTTCTTCCGGCGGAGTTTCTCCCGCATACAGGCCCTTTTCTCTAAGCGCATCAAATGTCGCATGATAAGCGGGCAACAGAAGCGTCTCCGTTTGAAATAACGTGCCATCCATATCAAAAAACATAGCTTCAGGTAAGTTTCTCTGTATACTCATCATCTAGCTCCTTCTCCGGCATAAATTCTGCATGACGTATAATGATCTTAGTTTAGAATGGCAAACATACCCATGTAAGTCAATGTTCATATTTGGGAAAAAGCCTGTTGCCGTGAACAATAAAAACAGTTATGATTGAAATGAGAATAATTACATCGAAAAATGATATTTTTATGCAAAATAGTTTCAAAATTCAACCCACCAATGTAAATAATTGCCGATGAGAGCGAGGAGCACGAATATGAATCTTCACATTTTTCAAAATCAACAAGAACTCAATGAGGCCGGAGCCGGGATTATTACCTCGCTTGTCCAAATGCAGCCAAAAGCCGTGCTGGGCTTAGCGACGGGCGGCACGCCAGTTGGGATTTATGAAGAGATCGTTAAAGCTTACAATAAAGGCCGCGTCAGTTTCAAAAACGTCACTACGTTCAATCTGGACGAATATGTCGGCTTGCCGGTAGATCATCCTGAGAGCTATCACGCATATATGCACCAGCATTTGTTCGCGCACATCGACCTGCCTGCCGCATCCGCTCATATCCCGAACGGGAATGCTCCCGATCTGGAAGCGGAATGCGCAAGATTCAACGAACTTCTTGACGATGCGAAGCAGATTGATTTGCAAATTCTCGGCCTCGGCCATAACGGACATATCGGCTTTAATGAGCCTGACGATTCGCTGGTCAGCGGAACGCATCTCGTCGAATTGAAAGCGGAAACCCGCGAAGCGAATGCCCGGTTTTTCGACACCATTGAGGAAGTGCCTACGCATGCCTTAACGATGGGCGTCGGCACAATTCTCAAAGCCAAAACGATCCTGCTGATCGTTCGCGGAGCAGATAAAGCGGAAATCGTCCACCGTGCGCTGACAGGACCGATTACAACCGAAGTTCCGGCTACTCTGCTGCAAACGCACCCGCACCTTGTCGTGCTGCTTGACGCTGAGGCCGGGAGGTTTTTCGAATGAGCGGACTCGTCATCACGGGAGCCAAAATCGTAACCGAACAGGGCGTCATTGAACAAGGCGCCGTTCATATCAAAGATGGCGTTATCGCGGCAATCGAGACCGGCACGCAGTGGGAACCTAGCGCTCCCGATGCGGATGCCCAAACGATCGATGCTCGCGGCAGCTGGTTATTGCCCGGTTTCATCGATGTTCATGTGCATGGCGGGTACGGCGCTGATTTCATGGAGGCGAGCCCGGAGACGCTCGATACCATTACCCGGTTTCACGCCTTAAACGGCACGACTTCCATGCTGGCAACGACGATGACGGCAACGCGTGAAGACATCGACCGCGTCCTAGGCGAAGTAAACCGCTATATGCAAGAACCGATGCCTTACGCCAGACTGCTTGGCGTGCATATGGAAGGACCTTTTATCTCGCCGAAATGGGCCGGCGCGCAGGATCCGAAGCTGATGCTGCCGCCGCAGCTTGCGTGGGTGCAAGATTGGCACGAGCGCTATCCGCAGCTCGTGAAGCAGTTGACCCTCGCCCCTGAAGGCGAGGGAGCGCATGAGACGATCGCGTGGCTGCGCGATCACGGCATCGTTGCCGCCTGCGGCCACACCGACGCCTCGTACGCCGACATCCAGTCGGCGGCTGACGCGGGGCTCTCGCACGCGGTGCACACCTTCAACGCGATGAAGCCGCTGCATCATCGCGAACCCGGTACCGTCGGTGCCGTGCTCACCGACGACCGCATCAGCGGCGAAGTCATCGCCGATGGCATCCATGTGCATCCGGCAGCGATTCGCCTGCTGGTGAAAGCCAAGCAGCCGCATGGCCTGCTGCTTATCACGGACGCCATGTCAGCCGCGGGACTCGGCGACGGGCAGTACGAGCTTGGCGGGCAAGCCGTCACCGTTCAATCGGGCGTTGCCCGGTTGACGGAAGGCGGCGCGCTCGCCGGCTCCACGCTGACGATGATCGATGCGCTCCGTTTCATGGTGCGCGAGGTCGGTGTCAGCGTCGAAGACGCGAGCCGCTTCGCGAGCGGCAATCCTGCGCGGCTGCTGCAGCTTCAGGCGTCGCACGGCTCGATTGCGCAAGGCAAGCAGGCGGATCTGCTCCTTGTCAGCCCCGATCTCGATATCGAACACGTATGGATTCGTGGCGTAGAATTGCAAGCCTAAATGATAAGAGGGCTGCCCCTTAAGTAGATCATCTACTTGAGGAGCAGCCCTTCCTTCATTTTACAATGCGGTTCACATGTCCATCGTTACTTTTTCAATATGCCTATATACTCTTTCCAAGGCCCAATATCCGTCCTGTATCTCCCGGCCATGACCCGTACGATCTGAGCCGTGTGCGTTAAATCATGAACTACCCAGGTAGACAATAATTCACTTGCCTTCACTACCCCTAATCTAGGGTGTAAGCCCGTCGCCTCAAGATTCAAATCCGTTTCCATATGAGCTTTAAGTTTGGCTAAATTTTGTGTTCTTAACGTTTTAAATTCCATTAACTTTTGTTCCATGGATAAACTTTCAATTGTGTGGGAATTGAGATCAATGGCGGGAAATGGTTTGCTTTCGCCTTCCTGCAGAATAAAGGCTAACCTTGGTATCCACGTATCTTTCTCTAACTCGATGAGGTGTTCAATGACTTCGGAGACAGTCCAGGTTCCTTCGCCTTCATTGCAATTCACCCATGTATCCGATAGGCCGGATAAAAAAAATTCCAATGATTGCGGTGTTCGCTCCAGAACCTCAATAGCTTCTTTCATATTAAAATTCATATAACGGCTCCTTCCTATGAGTGGGCTATTTTCGCAAAAACAGATATAAACCTATTCGCGAAAGAAGGAATATTTCCCTTTAAACCGATGCTGCCCGTTGGCGCGATCACGCCATACAAATGCGCGAACGGCGCGGATACCGCGCAGTGATACGGATTCGTCTTCTGAGGGAATGTGCTACGGTAAGGATAGGGCTTCAAGTCCCTCATCTATCTCAAGACAAAGGAGATCCACATGTACATTCGCTCAGCTTTCCCCGCGTCCAAGATCCGCAAACCGCTTTTGGCTTTGTTGATTGCAGCTTTATTGATTGCAGCCTTGCTCATCCCGCCAGCCGTTAATGCGACCGAGACGAAGATGCCTCAAAGCGGGCCTTCCGATCCGAAAGAGACGGAATCGTTCGTCGATAGCTTCTTCAACCGAGCGGACATTCAAGCAAAACTCGCGGGTGCCGTTATCGCCGTCGTCAAGGACGATCGGACGCTGCTAGCCAAAGGGTACGGCTACGCCGACGCGGAGCGTCAGACACCGGTCGATCCCGGCAGTACGCTCTTCCGTCTGGCCTCGCTTTCCAAAACGTTTACCGCAACCGCCGTCATGCAACTGGCCGAGCAGCACAAAGTCGATCTGGACCGTGATATCGGTGGCTATTTGAACGGGCTCCGGATTCCGAACAATACGCGCGCTCCACTGACGCTCAAACATCTGATGACGCATACGAGCGGTTTCGACCAAACGGAGGCGGACACGGACGAGGGAGATCCGCAGGACGTTTACACGCTGGCAGCTTTCGTCAAGGACAACCTTCCTACCGTCATCCGAAAGCCGGGAGAAGCGTTCAGTTACGACAACTACGCATACGACCTGCTGGGTTATATCGTACAAAATGTCTCTGGCAAACCGTTCGATACCATCGTCGCCGATCACATCTTCGCGCCGCTCGGTATGACTAACAGCCATTTGATCCTCACACCGGACGTGCAAAAACGACTTGCCGTCCCGCATGACGGAGCCGGCGAACCGCTTCCGCAGTACGCCACGTTCCCGAATAACTCGCCAGACGGAGGCCTCATGTCGACAGGGGCGGATATGGCCCGGTTCATGAGGGCTGAGTTAAACGGCGGCCAGCTGGGAGGTGCGTCCATCCTGAGCGCGCAGTCCATTCGGGATATGCAGCAGCTTGACGTATCCATTCATCCCGACATTCCGGGCGTCGGCTACGGCTTCGAGTCGTCGTTCCCGGAGTACGCGAACGGGCAAACCGTCGTCGACAAGGCCGGCGTTTCTTCAGGCTTTCAAGCACAAATGTGGCTGCTGCCCGAACGCAAAATAGGACTATTCGTCGCATTGAACAGTGCGCAGCAAGCGAGAACGATCCGCTCTCAGCTGTTCAAATCGTTCATGGATCATTATTTTCCGGAATCGCCAAATCCGCCGCAAGAAACAGCACCTCCCATAAGCCAGACGAAAGATCAGCTTGGGCGTCTGGAAGGCTTTTACCGCGATTTAAGGCTTCCAATATGGCATTACGATGTAGTCGCACAAGTCGGCGGACTGCTTGTCACCGACTCTTACGGGACGCATCGCTTGAAGCAAATCAAGGAGCTGCTGTTCGAGGATGAAGACGGCAGAAAAGCGGCTTTCAAGGATGGCGGCGAAGGCAAGCTGTACTTTTCCTATAATAAAGCGGACAGCTGGTCGGAAAAGCTGCCAGGCCCGAAACCCTTTTCCGATGTGCCCGACAACCACCCCTATGCGAGATTCATCTACTATGTTCAGCAGCAGGGCTTGCTCGGGAAAGAAGACAGTCTGGCGTTTAACCCGGATCAGCCGATCACCCGCGCTCAATTCGTCGGGCAGTTAATAAAACTATCCCATATCCCTTTGTCCCCGGAACCAGTGTCATTCGCCGACGCTGTACAAAGTCCGTATGCCGCCGAAATCCAGACGGCTCTTGCGTTAGGCCTCGTCAACGGCACGACCCGCGACGCGTTCGAGCCGGACCGGCCGATCATCCGCCAGGAAGCGGCTGTCATCTTGTCGCGTGCGCTGCTGCTTGGCTTCGGCTCGGCTGGAGCCGTTCCACTGAAAGCCGCGCTGACAGGCGATACCGACGACTGGGCGCTGGAAGGCGTGCAAACCATCGTCGCCAGAGGCTACTACGGCCCGGAGGTCGTTCCGGACGCAGCCGGCGCGGTCAACTATCGGTCGAATCAGCCGATGCTGCGCAAAGAAGCCGCCGCGATGTTTTATCATTTTCCGTAAAACGCACTAAGGAGCAAACCTCCCTTTGACGGCGAGGTTTGCTCTATTCTTATGGCATGCATGTTATACTTGAAACGGGTGATCTCATACAATGAACGGACTGAAACGTTTGCAGCCAAAACAAAAAAACGGCCGATGGATTGCCGCATCCATCGTTTGTTACCTCATGCTTGCCGTTTATATACATATCGTTTCTTTCAATGCGCCTTACCTCGGCATCGAGCTTGGGCAATCGTCCGGTGCCGGATGGCCGGTCGAATCGATCGACCCGAGCGGCAAGGCAGCGGATTGGGATATTCATCCAGGCGACAAGGTCATAGCCATGAACGGCAGTTCCCGTCCGAAGCTGATCGAGACCGTTTCCGGGTTTATTTTGACTAGAGCGGGTAATATCGCCGTCGAGAAGATGGACGGAATCCAGCGCGAGTTCCGAAGCGCGCCAGGCACGACCGACATCGTCCAAATGATAATCTCGGCCGCCTTGGAATTGACGCTGCTCGGCATCGGCGTCTTTGCCGTCCGGACGAAGCCGGAATCGCGCATTATTCGCCAGTTTTACATACTGAACGGATTGATGGCGCTATGCGTGCTGAGTCAGTTTTCAGACGAAAAAACGTTGTCCGAACTCATCATCATTTTATGCTCGATTTGGCTGCCGCACCTGCTCCTTTCTTTCTATTTGCTGTTGGTGTTTCGAACTGTCCATACCCGTTTCAAGAAGCTGCTTACGGGCTATCTGGTGTATTCGATCGTCCTCTCGCTATCGCTCGTTTACTTTATCGCGGCCGGTCAAGATGTGTACAATTGGGTCGTGGACATACTCAATTTGACGATTGTCGGCACGCTCCTGCTGCTGGCGGGCATCACCTTCACTTACTGGAAAACGTTCGGCCGGCCGGAGCAAAACCAGCTGCTCGTCCTTTTCGCCGGGCTGTTCTTAAGTCTGCTGCCTTACACGTTTCTATACGCCATTCCGATACTCCTCCGAGAGGAACCTATCGTCCTCGTCAAATATACGCTCATCGGCCTCATTCCATTTTCCGGCGCGATCACTTACCTTCTAATTGACAAGAGCATGCTCGATATCCGACTTCATTTTCCGCGACTGCTCATTCACGGCATTTATTTGGGCAGTTCGTTCGCGTTGTTCACTCTTGCTGCCAAAGGGCCAGCGGACGCGCCCTATCTGCTTTTTGTGCCGTTCGCCATGCTAACTTTCGTATATCAGAAATGCTTGCAGCGGTTTCGGCGCAAATTCCACCGGCACGCAGAATGGCTGGAACGGCAAAAGCTGAAGCTGTATAAGCAGCTCGCGGAGAATGAGAACAAGCCGCTTGTACAGAGCGACATGATCCCGTACAACCGAATCCTGCTCGAAGCGCAGCAGTCCGAACGCATTCGCACCACGTACTATTTGCACGATCATTTGCTGCAAAATTTGATCTTTTTGTCGCGGGACCTGGAGGAACTTCACGATACGGGGATAGCGGACAAAGAGCAAATCGCCATTTGGCTGAAATGCGTCTACGACTCGCAGCGCGATATTCGAACGCTATGCGACGATTTGTACCCGCATATTATCGACAAAGGGGATTTGAAAGAAGCGCTGCACTGGCTCATCCGCACGATGCGGGAAAAAGGAGATATCCGAATGGAACTCGCTTACGGGCTCCCTCCTGGAGAACCGGCAAACGAGCTGATCAAAACGAATTTGTTCCGGGCCATACGTGAAATCGTCCATAACGCCTTCAAGCATTCCGAAGCAACCGACATGACAATCCGATTATGGGTGGACCGGCAAACAATCTATTGTCAAATTACCGATAATGGCAAAGGATTCGACATCGCGTCGGTTTTGTATCCTTCTCTTGAAGGGGAAAGAAGGTTCGGGCTTCTGTCCGTACACAGCCAAATTCGCCACCTCGGCGGGGATACGGATGTCGACTCCTCCCTGGGAAACGGAACGGTCGTCACGATCAAACTGCCATTCGGAACGGAGGTGCATGCCCATGCCTGACAAAATAAGAGTCGTTCTGCTCGACGATCATCCCCTTGTGCTCGAAGGGTTGAAAAACCGGCTCGAAAAGGAGCCTGACATCGAGGTGCCACAAACGTTCGGCGACCCTCGCGAGCTGTTGGAGAAAATTGGCGACTGCCGGCCGGACGTGCTCGTCATGGACATCTCGATGCCGTATTTGAACGGATTCGAGCTGGGTAAAATGCTGAAAGAGCGCTTCGGCCATTCTTTGAAAATCATTCTGCTGTCCGGCTATACGTATGACGAGTTTTACGCCAAAGCCTATGAAATCGGGGCGCATGCCTACTTGTCCAAGCAGAGTACCTACGCTCAGATTATTAATGCAATTAAACAAAGCATGATGGGCTATGCACTCGTTTCCGAAAAAATGATGGCCCGATCCCCGGACCATCTTACCCCGAAGGAGCGAGAGGTGTTGGAACTGGTCGCCGTGGAGCTGACGAACAAAGAAATTGCTCTGCGGTTGGCTATCAGCCAGCGAACGGTCGAATACCATCTAACATCGATCAATCAGAAGCTCGGCGTCAAAACACGCATAGGTGCGGTTGCTCAAGGATACAAGTCAGGGTTGCTCGGTTCTTACACCCAAGACGATAAGAGGCGGCTTTAAGTCGTCTTCCCAGATATTTCGAAACGCGCCACAGGCAACTGGACAAAAGATAGCAAATCACCGCCACCAAACAACCACTGCCTCGCGGTCACCGGGCTTCCTTGCTCCCCCCAATTGCCGGCAACATTCGGATGAGCATGGTAGGCAGGGAAGTTGGAGGAGGAGACATCCAGCCTGAGACGCGATCCGCTTTTCAACCGCCATGTGATCGGCCATAACTCGATACTGATGCTCACGATGGTGCCAGGCTCATAAGCCAGCGGTTTGGATGATCCATTCCGATAGGCCAAGCTAGTGATGCCGTCGGCAAGGTTATAAGCTTCGCCACTGGCGAATACTTCCATTATTTTCACCGTAAAAGCGGTATCCGCCGCCGTTGAGCTCACATGCAGCTCGACCCTCATCTGACCGGCAAGGAGCAAATCCTGCTCCAAGGGTTCGGATAGGAAGGAAATCACGTCCGGCCTAAAGCCCGCTTCCGGTTGCAAGACACTTGCTGCTTTCGGGAGATAAGGGGAATCGCCATACACGGAAAGCAGCGTGCCGCCGCCTGCTGTAGGTACCGGATGCTTAGGGTCGTACTCATATGAAAAGGAAGCAGGCTGAGCAGACGGACGTTTCCCAAGCGAGTTCCCTTCGTTCAGATAAAATAACATTGGGTCATTCGCCGGCGGCCATTGTTCCCATGTTCGCCAACCTTTGTCTCCAATGACATAGGTATGAACGACTCCTAATTGATCCTCATATGGCTGATTTTTGAGCATAGCGTCAAACCAATCCAGCGCAGCTTTCGTTCCCCCATTCGGACCCTCCACACGTCCTCCCGGATAATCCAGATCGCCATAAGGAAGCAGCGAATGCACCCATGGACCGACGGTGAAACGGCTCTTGTCGCGAATGTCGGGCCTCAATTGCTGGAAAGCGGCGAACATCGTCTCCAGCGCAATATCGAACCAACCGCACACCATGCAGACGGGAATATTGATTTGCCGCGGCATTGACTTGAGCAGCCCCCATAAACCTTCATTCCATATGGAATCGCCAGAGCCGGGATTGGCAATAAAATCACGGTACCACGGCAACCTTTTGCCCAGGAGCTTCTCATCCATCTCGTTAGGGGGCCAAATTCGATAGGCATTGTGAGCCATCTCGGCTAAATCCGCTTCTCCCCAATCCTTGCCCGAGTTGGACAAGGCCCATGAAGTATAAATATCCGGCTTGAACATGCCGTCCATATAGGCAAAACGGTACAGATCCGTCCCCATCACGGAAAGGTACAGCGTCTTCACCTCCGGCGGCAAGCAATCCGCCAGTATCCATTGATTGAAAGACAAATACGATCCGCCGTACAGGCCGATGCTGCCATCCTGCCAAGTCTGCCGAACTAACCAGTCCAGCGTATCAAGCCCATCCGACCTCTCGTTAACATAAGGCTCCCAAATTCCTTCGGACGAGCCTCGCCCTCTGCATTCCTGAAGAACGATCGCATACCCGTAACGAGCAAAAACGACAAAGGAAGGATCGTACACATCCCCGCTGTCTACGTAAGAATTACGCATAAGAAGGACGGGCCATGGACCTTTCCCTTCCGGCAGCCATACATGCGTCGCTAAACGAATGTTGTCACGCATCGGGACCATCACCTTGTGATACTCTCTAACTTCGTGCGTAGGCTCAGGCATCCGATACTCGGTTGTTTCTGACATTTTTAATCCCTCCTAGGCAAGGATAAACGACTTCGTCGTCCTTTTAGGACGAGCGCGTTTGTCAAGGTAGATGCGAAGCAAAAGTATAAAACTTATACTTTCTGATCTACAGACAAAGACGTCCATCCCAACGTGCGGGATGAACGCCAACGGCGCTGCCGTTAATTGCCGTAGACTTCTAACTCGTAAATACGGGCGTTGCTGCGGTCGCCGGGAGTCTGTGCATACCCGACATCGCTTTGAACCGTGGTTGTGATGTATAACCGGACATAACGACTGGAGAATGAAGCTACCGATCGATCGGTGATCGCAGCGGTGTTCCCCGTGACGGCATCCACGTCCGTCCAATTCGTGCCGTCGCTGCTCTTCTGCAGCTTGAAATCCTTCGTATTGTAGCTGGCTGTCTCCCCATTCGAGCTTGCATGCTTGACGACCCAGCGGTTAATGACATAGCTGGTTCCTAGATCAACCTTCAGCCACTTGTCTCCAGGCACGAGATTCAAAGGCTGCGACGTCCACTTGGTTGTTGTTCCTCCATCAACCGCTTTCGTCGCGGATTCGGTTGTATTGATCTCGTCGCTTGCGGTCACTGTTTTGTTCAGAGCCACATTGGACGGAGCCGAGCTTTGCCCTAACGCTTGATTCATATTGCTCACAATTGTCGCATACGAAGTCCCGTCCAGCGCAAGGTGTATCGTCTCGTTAACCGACGTTGGAATCGTCAAATCGGTTCCCAACATTGTGCCGCTATCCACTCCGTTGCGGTACATGCGCACTGTCTGCCCGCTCCATGGATTGGCAACCGTCGCGGTTTTGCCTTTTTCGCTGACGATGCGGACATATTCAACTTGATTGTTCTTTCTGCTGCTCGAGATGAGAAAAGCGCCGTCTGCGCGCAGGTCCCCATACTTCGCATCGGTGCCCGCCGGCCAGTTCGCGAACACTCTGATTTTATTCTGGAACGATTGCAGCATCATTTCGGCTAAGGTTGCCGGCACAACATTGAAATTCTCAATCCCGCCACCGCCGGTTTTAATATGCATGTTGGCATAGCTTGCGCTGCTGACGAACGATGAAAGCTGGCTCAGAATCGTCGCCGGATCATAGCCAACCCTGGCTGCAGCCGGATAAAATGTATTGGTGCCGTTGCCGTCCGTCCAGCGGGCCATCTGGCCGATCATGTTTTTGGAAGTTTGAAGCAGCGACGCACTGCTGGATAGACCGATCTGGCGTCCGGGATAAATGTGCTGGATGCCAATCGCGTTATCCGTGCTCCAGTCCCGCCCGACTTCCGTATAGCGGAATACGGTCTGACTGTTTCTTGTCTGCGTTGGAAAAGCACTAAGATTGTTCAGGATGTTCTGCCATGTCGTTCGGAGAGCCGTATCCTGACCGAGGGCCGTACTTATGTCTATGCAGCCTTGAAGCACATAACGAACCAATCCGAGCGACATCACCCCATTGGTTTGAGGATACGCATCCCCTTCATGCTGGGCATCGTTCGTAATGACATATCGCGAGCCGTCCCACGTCAAATAGTTCTGCCAAAATTTCGCCGCCTCTTTCAAATAGGCATAGATGGAATTCGCATAGGTCGAGTCAGCCGTCGCGTAGTAATGGTCAAGCATAACGGTGGCCCCAAACACGGCATTCGTTTTCTGGTTATGGTAATTTCCGTCTGTGTCCATCGTGAAAGGACCTATGCCTACGGGGTAGTAAACTCCGGTAAATCCAGCGCCCGTCGCTGCGGATTGCCCTTTCGGAATCCAGTCGAGGATGGGCTTGTCATAGGCATTTGCAAGTTCAACATGGTTCGTAGGCATAGCAAAATAAAAAGGAGCCTCTGTGTTGTAGTTCAGATGGTAATCGCCGCCCCAGTCCGAATTGCGGGCTATCCAAGCCCCCCACAGTCCTGGAGGCGCTTCGCCTGTTCTAGAACTGCTTCCGAGCAAATACAGCGAGCCGTAGAACGATTTCTCGATCGTTTTGTTCGGAATTTCGATGAAAGATTTTGAATAGAAGGCATCCCACCACGATTGATGCGCGGCTTTCAGCGAATCTATATCCCCTTGCGTTTTGGAACTGATATTGCTTAACGCGAGTGATTGATAATTGGCTGAATCTTTATTGCTCATGATGCTTGTGACGAGTGTATATGTGCCCCCTGGTGTCAAAGTGAACTGAAGCTGGTTATTGCTGATTGTTCCCGTCGTTCCGATCACTCGCGTTGCGACGCGGGCTTTGATCGTCGATATGCCATTCACGGTATCGGCACTGTCCGCCCTGACATCACGGTACAGAATATCCCCTGAGGAACCGATCGAGCTCGTGAACGTATTCTGATTGGCTGGGGAAAGAGAAATTGTCGCACTCTTCGAACCGCTTCCCGTGTACGTAAACTTCGTCATAAACAGGTTGTTCGTCGTATCTGTCGCCTGCACCCAGCTCGTCGTGTTGATGGTATTGCCTGAGAGTGTAAACGTACCGTCCACTTGCGCGCTGGCCAGCTTCTGCTCCGTTAAGTACGACGAGCCCGTCATGCCGGAAACGGCGATGCCCAATCTGGCCATCGATTTCAATTGACGCTCGGCAACGGAGAAAAATTCATTTTTACCGAGCACGATCGTCATCGCATCAATGTTTCCGACCATAACGGCGCCAACATCTCCGTTGCCCAATAGTGGAGCGTTGGTCGTGTTGCCGAAATTGCTGTCCGCCGGAGGCGAAGTCCACGTCCCCTTGTATGCGCTTACGATTCGCTGTGCATGATTGGCCGTAACCGTATCCGCACTCGCTGAGGGAACCCCTACCGTTGTTAGAACAGATACGCTTGCTACGATAATAGCCAAACTTGCTCCCCATGCTTTTCTCATTACTATACCCTCCCCATGTTTGTTAGAGTTCATCGAACTCGTTAGATAAAAAGCCGCTTCAACTTTTTACAAAAAAGAGAAGCGGCTGTCGATCCCGGATGTGTTCTACTTGGATGCTTTCCAAGCATCAATTTGCTTCTGCATTTCGGCCAAAATATTGTCCAAGCCCGCCTTTTTCAACTTCGCGTTCATCGTTGGCAAGGTTGTGTCCGGATCGGCGATTCCCGTGATCAGCCCGGAATAAAATTCGTCCACCACCGAAGCGGTTTGCGCCAACTCGCTCTTCACGTTGCTTGGATCGAACGAGAAACCTAACAATTTGGACGGAATAGCTGCGGCATTCTTATCAGGACCTGCCGGATACCATTTCGGCTGAGTCGCACTTGTGCGGAACGAATTGAACATGTTGCCGTACTCCCAACCGGAGTCCATCCAATAACCGGCATTGTCCACTTTTTTGATCAAATCATCCGAAACCTTCGTATAGTGCTTGCCTTCGATGCCATAGCTCATCAAATTAAACAGCTGTGGATCGGCATACATCAAGTTGTAGAACATCATGGCTCTTGCCGGATCTTTGGAAGTTCGGGAAATCGCTGTCATTGTTGCGATAATAGAGCCTGTGCTCATATAAGGCTTAGAGAATTCAACCGCTGCTACGTTCGCTGCATCTCCGCCGCCGAATCTTTGAGCCTGGTTCGCGGCCGAATCCGGATTAATGACTGTAAATGTGGATGACGCATATTTGCCCGCCAATTCATCCGAGTTCGTGTCTTTAATCGTTGCCGCATCTTTGCGGATAATCCCTTTGGAATACCATTCGCGCATTTGTTTCAAAAAGGCCGTGAACTCCTGCGTTTCATACAAATTCACGACTTTGGACGAGGCATCGTCAATTCGGATAACACCGGGATTTTTCTGCGAAAAATATTCAAGTCCGATTGCGGTGCCGTAGTTGCCCATCACATCGGTGTCGCCTTTTAAGCTAAACGGATATTTATCCGGTTCAGCCTGTTTGACTTTTTCAAAAAACGGCGTCAAATCGGCCAACTTTTTAAATTGATCGGCTTTATAGCCGTATTTGTCCAAGTACGTTTTGTTCATGAGCAAGCCCGGTGTGCGAGCCAAAACTTGGGTATTAATGATGCCGTACAGCTTGCCTTTCACCTTCGCGGCGTCCCAGGCGGACGGGGGGACTTGCTTCTTAATATCAGGACCGTATTTCGCTAACAGATCCGTAATGTCGAGGAATGCGCCTTTGTTTACGTTTTGCAAATAGTCGTTCGTCCAGTTCGATGTGAAAATCAGATCCGCTTTCTCTCCTGAGGCTGCAATCGCTTGCATTTTCTGATCGTACGTACCCCAATCGACTAGTTGAATGTTCAGCGTGGCGTTTATTTTCTCTTTCGTAATTTTGCTCATCGCATCCTGCACAAGCTTAGCATCCGGGAATACGCTTTGCGGCAAATACCATGTAATTTCGTAAGGCTTAAGCTCCGTTGCGGCTGGAGAGGCGGCAGCACTGCTGGCAGGAGAAGAAGGCGCGCTGCTGACCGGCGAAGGAGATGCACTGTTGCTGTTAGTCCCGCAAGCGCTAAGCAGCATGCTGATGGACAGGCAGCTTATGATGACGGGTGACAAGGTTTTTAATGTTCTATTTTTCATATTCGAACCCTCCTAATGTCATGTTACAGGCTGTGTAATCTATTATCATCCGATCCGGATTCGGATTGACAAACACTTTACATTCAGTTAGCCTTTCACCGCGCCAACTGTCAATCCTTTGATCAAGTATTTCTGGAAGAAGGGGAAAGCGAACAGCATCGGGCCGGCGGCCAGAATGGCAATTCCCATACGGGAAGATTCGGCTGGAATCGCGCTCATATCAATGCTGATGCCCGCTTGCATGTTTTTCGTCAAAAACTCGATATTTGACATGATCCGCTGCAGAAAGTATTGAAGCGGTATCAATTTTTCATTTTGGATATAGAGCATGGCCAGCCACCAATCGTTCCAATACGCCAGTGCGTAGAACAAGCCTACCGTAGCCAGCGCCGGTTTCGACAGCGGAAGAACGATCCGCACAAAGGTACTCAGCTCCGACGAACCATCGATTTTGGCAGATTCAATAATCTCGAAAGGCAGGCCATCCATGAACCCTTTCATCAGCATCGTAAACCACGCGCTGACGCCATACGGAAGAATTAAGGCCCAAATCGTATCCTGAATGTGCAGGACGGTTGTTGTGATAATGTACGAAGGCACCAATCCTGCATTAAACAATAGCGTGAAGAAGATGAAGTAGCTCGTAATTTTGCTATAGCGATAATCCTTGCGGGTCATTATGTAAGCAATGGAAGAAGTGAGAATCAGGCTTAACGCAGTTCCTACGACAGTTACAAAAATCGTGACCATGTAGGATTGAAGCAGCGCTTTTGGCGTTTGGAAAATGTACGAATACGCGACAAACGTAAACCGTTTGGGAATGAGCTGATAGCCATACTTCGCGATGTCCCCGTCAAATGAAAGCGAGACAGAAATGACGTACAACATGGGATAGATGAAGATAATGGACAGGACAACAAAGAACAGAATGATCAGCCAGTTATTTTCTGACTTTTTCTTGACAGATGGACGCACCGTCCCCCTCCTCCCTAGAACAAAGCGTTGTCTCGATTAAATTTACGAACGAATACATTCGTCGCCACAACCAGAATCAAACCGACAATCGCCTGATACAAGCTGGCCGCAGACGCCATCCCCAAGTCACCGACGACACGCAGCGAACGGAACACATACGTATCAACGACATCTGTCGTGGCATACAGCATGCCCGCATCCCTCGGCACAAAGTAGAACAGTCCAAAGTCCGAGTAAAAGATCCGGCCCACATTGAGCATGAACAGCATCGTAATTAACGGCAAAATGAGCGGGATGGAAATTTTCCGAATTTGCTGCAACCGGGAAGCTCCATCTATAGAAGCAGCCTCATAGTAACTGTTGTCGATGGACAGCAAGCCCGTGAAGAAGATGATGGCGGTGTAACCGACATTTTTCCATAAATACGTTAGCAGTAAAATAACCGGCCAATACCCCGGCTTGCTATACCAGTCAATCGGGGGAAAATGAAACTGTGCCAACGTCTTATTAATCACGCCGAAGGAAGGATTCAGCAAAATGTAGCTGACAAAACCTACGACAACCCATGAAAGAAAATAGGGGAAAAACAAGATCGTTTGAAACAGTTTGACCCATCTTCGGCCTAACTCCGCCAGCAATAAACCGATGACTAGAGCGCACGACATCCCCACGACAATAAACAATCCGTTTAATAGAAGAGTGTTCCGTGTAATTCTCAGCGCATCTTGCGAGTTGAAGAAAAACTTGAAGTTATGAAGCCCTACCCAATCGCTGCCCCAAATACCTTTGGTATAGTTAATATCCTTGAATGCGATCACGATGCCATACATCGGCAAGTAGTAAAAGACAAACACAACAAGTACCGCTGGCAAACCGATGAAAAATAAGCTTCTTGCTTTCCAGAAATGCTTCCATTCCTTCTGTAAGGCGGTGAAGATTCCCAAGTATGTGATACCTCCTTCTGTAGATGCTGTTTCGTCCTTCGCGATTTCATCATACGAAATCCCTTGGCGAATTGAATACTGCTCATTTTTGCACGGGCTAAAATGTACTGTAGTTTTGAAAAATCGGCTGAATTTCAACTGTACTTTACGCAAACAAGCCACCGACACGAGGGTCGACGACTTTTTATATGCTGAGAAGGCCAAAAAGGCCGGCTCAGACGCAGAAAAGCGGCGATCTCGCTCCGAGACGGCCGAAAAAGCCGGCTCAGCCTCTGAAGATGGCTGACGGCTCGTATTTCTATACTGAGAAGGCCGAAAAGGCCCTCTCAGACGGAAAAAAGCAGCGAGCCCCCTCCGAGACGGCCGAAAAAGCCGTCTCAACTTCCGAAGACGGCTGACGGCTCACTTTTATATGCTGAGACAGCTTTTCCACACTTATCATCTTGTCCGTTTGGACATGTACTCTCTAGGCGTCATCCCAAACTTGGCTTTAAACAGTTTATAGAAATAACTTTCGTTCTCCACGCCGACTCGCTGCATAATCTCTTGGATGCTTAGCTTGGAATTCTCCATCCATTCCACCGCTTTATGAAGCTTGACCTGATTAATATACTCCGGTATCGACATTCCCAGATGTATCTTAGATATTTTACTCAATTTGTAAGCGGGCAATCTCATCATTTCAGAAATGCTTGCTGCCGAGAGCGAGGAATCGAAATAGTTGGAGTCAATGATTTCTTTGACCGTATCGGCTATAACCTGGTTGCCTTGGATTGCTTTTTCCTCGCCCTCGCTGTGGATGGATCTAACCGCTTCCAGAAGAAGCTGCTCGAATTGCTCGATCGTTTCCTCCTCATACAACTCCCGGCTCATGAGCTTGGCAGGGACGGCAATCGGTTCCTTGCTCGTACGATTCATTTCAAAAATTGTCTTCTTCAGCTGGTAAACGACCTGCATGCTCACTAACATAATGCTGCCATAGTCCAGCTTGCGGATCTGTTGAAAAACATCGCGAAGCCTTTCCTCCGTTTTGACCGCATTCCCCTTGGGAACAGCTTCAATAAACTTGCTTACCATTCCCCACACCTGCTCCATGTCTGCGCTTCCCGTATTGTCGTCGATAAGAGCTTGCGTAATCACCGACTTCGTCCCGAACACATAGCGGTATGAGCTGTTGGCTAAGGTGCTGTTATAGGAGGCGGCAATCGCTGTATATTCCATAATCGGATTACTTACCGTCGCCGAAAAGGACACATGGTAATGCTTCTGAATATAGCTTTGTGCTTCCGCAAGCGCTTGCCCCACGATGTCCACGGATTCGGCTTGGCCGCCGTCTGCCGTGTTCAATACAATCGTGAAAGAGTCGTCTTTCATGTCCACCGTTTGCGCCACACACGTTTTCGATAAGGCATCAGTTGTTATATTCGCAATGGCAAAACGCAGCAGCTCCCTCTCCGCCAAGCTTTTATGGCTCAGAAAGCGCTTATACTCATCGATGCGAAGAACACAGATGATGAATGGTTGATTTCGGGACAAAGAGACGTTCAACATTTTAAGCACATCTTCAAATTCGGAGACGTTCATGCTGTAGCTGTCCGAGATCAGCTTTTTCAAAAAGTAAATCTTCATGATGCTCGTATTGTTGTTTTTTTCGAGATGGTATTCATATAGCTGTTCTCTCGACTTCCGGTACACCTCGGTCAAATAGGAAAACTCATCCTTCAAGCCTGGCTCCAAGGATCCATCTTTTACCGCGCCGCCCCATGAGGTTTGTTCCATCAGCCTTCTCACTGGCTTGTAGATGCCTTGGGATGCCGACAGCGTTAAGAGCAGCGCTCCGACAAACACAGCAGCCGTGATGAGCAGAATCGTATCCATGAGCTGTTTCAAATTTGCATACACTTCTTTGTATGGTTTCGCTTCCAAAAGGGTCCAACCCGTATTTTCCAAATAAATATAGGAAACGATGAACTTCTCGCCGTTGATTGGGGACGAAAAAAATCCGGCAGGCTCCCCCGCGTGAACCCGGTCTTGAGAAACCTTCATTTCGTAGGCTTGTTTAATCGTGGCCGCAAATGCATTTTCAGCGATCGAACGGTTTGGATCCGTTTCCATAAATTTGTGATGATCGTCTAAAATATATAAATCGCTTTGCGTTCGCGAATCAAACTGGTTAATCGTTCGAATATTGTCCACGAGCCAATCCAACTTCACGTTGAGAATGATGGCACCGTCCATGACGCCTCCTTCATCCACATTCTCGAACATGACGTAACTTAGCACGGTTTCGTATGTAGGGTTTTCCATGCTGCCGCCCGTTTGCATGTTTCGCACAATAGCTTTTAACGGAGTGACAGGCGGGTCCGCCGAAAGAACTTTGTCCAACTCTTCATCTTTATGGTACAAATCACCGAAGGTCGAGTAATACATCTTCTTATGATTGTTATAGACATAAATGGATTGAATAAACGGATAATTGGCGACGATGTTCGCGTTCAATTTATTAATTGTATTCATATGTACGTACGTCTCTTCATCGTTCAAATACATGAGAGCCTTCACATCATTGCTGCCATATGTAGAAAAGGTCAGCTTGCGGATCATCGTATCCAAATAATCAATATTGAACTTCATTTGTGACAGCACTTTTTGGCTGCTTTCATATTCGCTTTGGAAAACATTTTTCTCCACATTCACATAAATAAGGCTGGAAAATGAAAGTAAGCTGAGCAGGATAATGCAGTTGATCCATAAAAAAATGCGCAGCAAATACTTTTTCTCCTGAACGATTCGCCAAATTTTCATGCCGGTTCCCCCCTGCCTCATTTACTACCCCATGAACGATTTTATCTTATAATAACGCTTACAAATGAACAACGAACGAAAACAGCACACTGCAAGGTCGCTTGCCTAGCATAACAATAAACCGCAATTCCGTATACTGCTGCTTTTTGCTCCCTCACAAAAACACTGTACTTTCCGAAAAAACCGTCTTAAAGTCCCTTGGAAACGAAAAAGAAGGAGCTGCGGCTAAGCGCACTCCTTCATAATCTTTCTCCTCGTTCATCAATGCATCGCATTCATCGTCGCATGCTTAACGATGACACGCCGGATGAAGAACGCAATGGCCAGCCCGATGAGCGACACGATCGTCGCGAACACGAACACGTTCTGAGAACCGAGCATCATCGCTTTGGCCATCTCGACCGGTTCGCTCGGCACCGAAGAACTGGTCAAATACTTCTCCATGCCTTTTGTAAGGATGGAGATGGCAACTGCCGTGCCGATCGCGCCTGCGACCTGCTGCAGCGTGTTCATCACTGCTGTTCCGTGGGGGTAAAGCTCCGGCGGCAGTTGGTTAAGTCCGTTCGTCTGCGCCGGCATCCATATCATGGAAATACCAATCATGAGTCCAATATGCAAGGCCACGATAAAGGCTACCGAAGATGCAACGGTAATGCCGGAGAAAAACCATAGCATCACGGCTACGATAACGAGGCCAGGAATAACAAGCCATTTAGGGCCATACTTATCGAACAGGCGTCCCATGCGCGGCGACAAAATACCGTTCAACGCGCTGCCCGGCAGCATCATTAGACCGGTAGCGAACGCGGATAATTTCATCCCGTTTTGCAGATACATCGGTAAAATAATCATGCTCGATAAGATGATCATCATACACGTCAGCACAAGTAGCAGCCCCACAATAAACATTGGGTACTTGAAGACGCGCAAGTTCATCATCGGCTCGCGCATTGACATCTGGCGCAGCGCGAACAATACAAGTGCGATAAGGCCGATAACAATCGATGCGAGCACGATCGAGCTAGACCAGCCTCCCTGCCCTTCTCCCGCCTTACTGAAACCGAAAACAACGCCGCCGAAGCCGATTGATGACAAAATAATAGACAATGGATCAATGCGGGGTCTTGTGACCTCGGTAACGTTTTCCAGGTATTTCAATCCGATGAACAACCCTATGACCAAGAATGGAAGGGACAACCAGAAAATGTAGTGCCATGTTAAATATTCGATTAAAAGACCCGCTACCGTCGGGCCCGTCGCCGGTGCGAACATGATGACCAGACCAACGAAGCCCATCGCTGCCCCGCGCTTCTCCGGAGGATAAACGACGAGAATCGTATTGAACATGAGCGGAATCAATAAGCCCATGCCGGCTGCCTGCAGAACGCGGGCGACCATCAGCATTTCGAAATTAAGCGCAAGCGCTGCGATCAATGTCCCAACGATCGAACTTGTAAGCGAAACAATGAAAAGCTGCCTGGTTGTCAACCATTGCAGCAGTAAACCTGTCATCGGCATCAGAATACCGAGTGTCAGCAAAAAGCCTGTCGTTAACCACTGTGCAGTCGCAGCCGAAATCTGAAACACATTCATTAAATTGCTAATTGCAATGTTGAGTGCCGTCTCGCTGAACATGCCTACGAAGCCGCAAATGAGCAGTGATGCCATGATTGCCTTCGTATTGTATTGCTTCATATGAATTTCACTTCCCTCTCCTGAGAACTTTTTGAAAAATTCTCTATCTATATGGCTCCCGCTTTAAAATACAACAGAGTATACATTTATACAAGACCGAAAATAAATGAAATTATTCTCTACCTTTCAGCGGCCGCAGAAAAAAAGATTTCTTAGTTGCCCGGCCCACGGGGACATGCTGCAAGGACGGTGCTGGAAAGTACTGGCGTTCTCTCCGCTACTCCTTCGGAGTGAGAGGCGGTATAATGGTCCTATAAGCACAAGGTTTCCGGAAAGTCATCCGGGAGGCAGAGTAGAAGGGAGAATGCGGCATGGATATAAATGAGCTTATGGCGATATGGAATCACGCGACTGCCAAAGTCATAGATATTCGTCGCAACACGATCAGGGCTGGCGAAGCTATACGCGGCTATTATGTGCCCTCGAGCCTGTTTGTCATGACGATTCGCGGCAATGCAGCAGCTAATCTGGGGCAGGCATTTTATCGCATGGAGCGCTTTACCGTGCTGCATGCAAGTAAAGGCGCTGTGCTAGACATTGTTCCGGGCAGCGAAGGACTGGATTATTATAGCGTATATTATAAAGCCAGTATTCATTCTCCACTGCCTTCAGAGGAGCTTGCCGCCCGCTCCTTCGATTCATATAGCATAACGCCGGACAATCCGGTGCCGCTGTATCGAATATTGTGCGAAATGTTTAAGGATTGGGAGAAACAGCAGCCGCTTGTTTCTTTGCGCGTTCGCACTTTGCTCTACCAGTTTGTGCATGAGCTGCTTCATCAAATGCAGAGGCAGGATGCAGGCTCTGCGAAGCGCGATCTGACCGCTCAGGTCGCCGCCATCATTCATGAACATTATGCAGAATCCATAACGCTGGAGTCATTGTCGGAAAGTCTGAACTATAGTGTCCCGCATTTGTCCTCCTACTTCAAAATCCGTACCGGGCTTAGTCCGATTGACTACTTAATTAAGGTGCGCATCGATAAGGCAGCGGCTCTGCTACTAGAAACGGATGCTACTCTGAAGGAAATTGCGGTTGGCGTCGGCTATCAAGACCCGAGCTATTTGAGCAGAATGTTCAAGAAGCACAAAGGCCTTCCCCCAATACGTTACAGAGAAGTGCATGCCAAAAAGAAGAGACTAGAAGATTGTCCTAGCATAACCATAGAATCCTCCATTGTCCCCCCGGAACCAGTTAACTATACTAATGATACTGATAATGATTATCAGTATTATCGTGACGGAGAGGGAGATTTATTCATGTTTAAATATTCAAGGACAGCGCTGGCATCGGCATTGCTTCTGAGTTTCATTCTGATTCTGAGCGCATGCGGTGCGAACGGTAACACGGAGAAACCTGCATCACAGCAAAGTCCAAGCGACACGCCGGCTGCTTCCGAGCAGAAGCAGACCAAAATCGTTAAAACAGTTAACGGTGACGTGGAAGTGCCTGTACACCCTAAACGAATTGTTGCAGGCGAATATCTTGGGAGTCTGATTGCGCTGGGGATAATGCCTATCGGTACCTCGGATCATCATATTAAAAACCCTTATTTTCGGCAATATTTGAAAAACGTTGAGAATATCGGGGAAGGAAATGGCAACGTTGAGAAGATTTTGGCGCTTCAACCGGATTTAATCATTATGGACGATTTCTATCCCGAGCTGAATGAGAAGATGTCCAAAATTGCTCCTACTGTCGTTGTTCCTTACGCTTCGCTCAAAACGGTGCACGAAGAACTGGCTTATTTCGGAAATCTGCTTGGCCAAGAAGACCAAGCGAAAGCCTGGCTCGCCGACTATGACAGCCGTGTCGCTACTGCGAAGGATAAGGTGTTGAAGGTTATACCTGCGGACAGCACCTTTTCGGTGATCGAACTGGGCAGCGATAAAAGCATCATGGCCGTCGGAACCGACTATGGAAAAGGCGGTCAGCCGATATACAATGGATTCGGCTTCAAGCCGCCTGCGAAGAGCGCTGCCGAAATGGCCAATCCCGGCTGGGCCTCATTTTCTGCTGAAGTATTGCCAGACTACGCAGGAGACTATATTATTCTGACCTCCGATTCAGAAACGCTTGCCGATCTCAAAAAGTACCCAATCTGGGGCTCGCTGCCGGCAGTCAAAAATGATCATGTGTTCCTATGGAAAAGCGATCGTTCCGGTTACTGGGACCCGATAGCGATTCTAAGCCAAACCGAAGAGTTGGCTGCTTGGCTGACAAGCCTCGATGTAGATTGAAAGTCAACCGCAGAAAAAAAGAAGACGGCATCTCTGCCGCCTTCCTCTAAATCCGACCCTTATGAAATTTGATCAAGGATTTGTCTAGCCACTGCAGCCAAGTCATCGATGTCCACTTTGCCGTCGTTATTGACATCCGCTTTCTTGTACAGCTCCCAATCCGGATCAGCCGATGTTTTGCCGTAAGCGGCAGCCACGATAGCCAAATCGCCGATCGTAAACTTGCCATCATCGTTCAGATCGCCAGGAGTAGACACATTCACGGAAGCAATAAAGGCTTGCAGAGCCGCATTCAAATTGGATACAGCTTGTTGAATCTGCGACTGGCTAACACCAGAGTTGTTAAGCACCAGCGTGGCTGCATCGATTGCAGCTTGTAAAGTTGCTTTGGAACCAGCTGGATACTGACCTGTTCTCGTACCTTCCACCGCAGCATCATGCTTACTTTGCGCATCTGCGATCAAAGAAATGAGAGCCGCTTTATCTACAACTGTAATTTGGAAATTGTGGGAAGCAGCGTTCAAATTCAGCTCCACACCTTGCGCATCCGCTGAGATTGCATTCGCTGTGATCACTGAGCTTGCAGTTGCCACAGGCGATTTAGCTTTCCAGTGGAATTTAATGAAATCGCCATTGGCCTGATGATTCGTTCCGAGTTGGGCAGCAATTACGCGTATTTTTCCTTGTTTTTTGCCAGTTTCCAGTATTTTAAAATCTTCCGACAGCGACTCAGCCGATACAAATTCAACGAATTCAGGATCGTAAGTGACAGTAATATCTTGCGCGTAAACGTCTTGGCTCACCTTGCCCAAGCCATAGGTCAAGTCAAAGGACTGACCAGGCTGCACATCTTGATCACCGCTTAATACCACGGAGTTCACAGGAGTTTCTTGAAGATTGAATGCACCCGTTTGCCGGATATCTCTGGAGGAACTGCCGACCAGAATGTCATATTTGCCAGGCTCAGCAACCCAATCATGGGATGCGGTATCGTAGTATGCAAATGACCGTTTATCCAAGGTGAAAGTTGCCGTTTTCGTTTCTCCAGGCAGTAAAGACAGCTTCTCATAACCTTTCAGTTCTTTTTCCGGACGGTTAATTTGGGAATGTCCGTCATGAACATACAATTGAACGACTTCACTGCCTTTGACACTGCCTTTATTCGTTACATCCACGGAAACCGTTTGATTTTTTGAATTGATGCGTAAGTTCGAATAGTCAAAAGTCGTATAAGAAAGTCCATAACCGAATGGATATTGAGGCTCCTTATTCGACGTGTTGACACTCGACGTGTCATAATAACGATATCCTACGTAAATATCGTCGGAGTAATTGACCACCCCGCCTGTTCCTGGGAACATAACGTTAGCCGCTGCCGAGCCAACCGCATTATTCGTATTGCCAAAGTTGACCGTAGGGATATCTTCTAATTTTTTCGGGAACGTGACAGGAAGTTTTCCTGAAGGATTGACGGCTCCTTTCAAAATGTCGACAATCGCATTGCCTGCTTGCTGTCCTGGCAGCCATGCTACTAGAATAGCATCGACTTTATCTTTCCAATCATCTACGATTAATGGTTGGCTGATATCCAGTACAGCGACAACCTTTTTATTTTGAGCGTGAAAGGCATTGGAAACATTATCGATAAAAGTTAATTCCGCAGCCGTAGTATTGATATTGGTAGCCGTGTTATCGGTACCTTCCCCACCATCTCTACCCATGACAATGACACCGATATCAGAGCGAGACGCTAGCGAATCAGCCTCTTGTGCCGTCAACGACTGCGTTAAGTTTGCTGTATTGTCTGCATTGGTATAGATCGGCGTATAGCCTGCGTTAGTCAGACCTTCTGGAAGCTGCACCACGTAACTTGCACTCTCAGGAGCTACATAACCACTTCCTGTTCCCGCCGTATACATGGTAACTGCGGCATTGGCGGTGCTGCAAACGCCTAAGCTTTGGAAGCAGCTGCTGGAAGACTGGTTAGTCCCGATAATCCCCACCTTCTGGATATCCTGCTTAAACGGCAGCGTATTCGCATTGTTTTTCAATAGAACCATACCTTCAGAAGCAGACTTACGGGCGAGCTCCTGATGGGCTGCATATAAGGCTGGATCCGCTGTTCTTAGCACACCTTTGTTGGCAGCATAACCAGCGTATTCCCCTTTAAATCTAGGCGATTTAATAACCGTGCTTAACACATGCCGAACAGCATCATCTAAGTAGGATGGATCGAGCGTTCCATTATTTAATGCGGTATTTATCGTAGTTGTGCTAGTGCTTGGCATCCCCAGATCACTTCCGGCTTTCAACATGTCGACCGCTGTGTGTACTCCGCCCCAGTCTGACATAACTAATCCTTTGTAGCCCCATTCGCCTCTTAGGATATCGCCAACAATCGTCTTGTTCTCGGACATCCATGTACCGTTCACTTTGTTGTACGAAGTCATAACCGACCATGGATCAGCTTCTTTCACGCCCATCTCGAAAGCGGACAAATAAATTTCCCGCAAGGCTCTTTCTGAAATCGTCGCGTTAATCGTGCTCCTGTTTGTCTCCTGATTATTTGCTGCAAAATGTTTCAAAGTAACGCCCACGCCCTGCGATTGAACGCCTTTTGTATATTCTACAGTCGATTTTCCAGCCAAATAAGGATCTTCCGAATAATATTCAAAGTTCCTTCCGTTCCTTGGATCCCGCTGGATATTGAGGCCTGGCCCCAGTATTTCATCGACTCCTTGGACTTTCAACTCTTTGCCGATAGCTTCCCCAACTTCGTATATTAAATTTTTGTCAAAGGAAGCTGATAGCGACGTCGGATTAGGGAATTGAGTCGATCTGCCCGCACCAAGTCTGAGACCTGTAGGACCGTCTGCCACTACGACTTGCGTGATGCCTAAAGAAGGAACAGCGGCAGTTGCACCGGCAGCGCCAGTGGCCAAAGATTGTGATGCCCCGCTAATGAGCGATAGTTTTTGAGCCTGTGATAGCGCTTTTATTACTTGATCAATCGACGCCTGATCTTTCAGGATTACTGCGTCGTCCGCCAGAGCAGGCTGCGTTAAGAATGGAGCAAAACCTATAATCCCTGTTAACAGCGTTGTGCTTAATAGTACATTGAATGCTTTTTTCATACGACTTGTTTTCATGTGCAGTCCTCCAAGTAGATGATTTTATAACCAAGTTAAACCCTGATCTGGTAACATTGGGTTAATCTCTTGCCCCCGGGCTTTCAAATCGTTATTGACCACTCACCACCCCCAATCGTGTGTTAGCAGAGCATAGTTTTGTAAGCGATTTCAAATTCGTTAAGAGGCCACGCGTGAAAGTCGATGTTCGTCTCGTTTTGTGATACGAAATGTATCATAACAGACGTAACAACCCGTAGAACATAGATCACCTTCCATATATGCTTATTTTAACTGCTACCTCAACCAATTCCTATCACTATACAGACTTATTCCTTTAACGTTTCCGACTTATTTCGATAAAAATGAAAAAACGCGTATAAAAAAATAACCTAAGCCCGGTATAGGACCGAACTAAAGTTATTTGCATAAACTCAGTATTTATTGTTGAGGAGAACACTATTATAATAAATAGGGGCATAGCCATCCATGGTTTACCAATTCAAAAAGGGGGGAACAACCTTGCAAACTTTTGCTTTTAGCTCCGGTATTATTTTATTATTTTTTCTAATATCCATTGCGTTATTTTTGCTGCATATAGTCTTATGTGTATGGGCATATCGAGATTGCATACGAAGAGGGAAAAGCACGGAATTTGCAATCTTAATCCTGTTAGCCATGTTGTTTTTCCCGATTCTAGGGCTGATCGTTTATCTAATTATTCGTAATGATTAGTTTTGAAATCGTTATCCTCTATTCCAAACCTTAGTCACTTCCATAAGATTTATGCCTTCGAAGCTAAGTTTATAAATGTCAAGCATATCCAACTGTTTCCAAAAGTTATAATCAAACGCAGCATTATAGTGGTTCATCGTTAGCGCCATGAGATTACCATGCGTACCAATGGCTATGTTTTTACCCTCACACAAAATAAATATTAGTCATTGTACACCTGCCTTTCAATTTAGTACGTGATGGCTTATCCTTGACTGACCAAATGTTTTAAATTTTTCACGTAAAGCTCACGAGCGGACCAATGGATGTACTTCTCAGGTACGGCAATTTCACCTATTTGATCTAGTGGGAATGCCTTAGCTCTAAGCATTTCGGCTGTCTCAAGTAAATCGCCTAAGTAATCTTTGGCTTTTGCAAGCCATTCCTTCCCGCCTACGGGTCCATGACCAGGTACAACGTGCTCAATATCCCAAGTATTCAGTTCATCCAGAATGGAGATCCACTTTCGAATGTCCCCGTCCACAATCAACATGTGATTATTGACGGCTACCAAGTCCCCTATGTAACAAACTTTCGCATCAGGCACATACAGAAAGGAATCAGAAGCGGTATGGCCGCCGCCAAGAGTATGGCATACCACCGTTCGACTCGTTCCTTTCACACACCACTCCGATTCAAAGACTTCATTGGGTAGAACTAATTCCAGAGAAGGCAGAGATAGTTGAATTTCTTTTAAAATGGAGATTTGTACTGCCAGCTGCAACTTCTGTTTTTCTTCAACAGTTGACTCCCTTTGTTCCTCAAGCTTTTGAATGTAGTTGCCTAATCCCTCAAGTCCAGAACGCTGTTCCCTAATTCTAGCAGGATGCTTCTCCTGCATGATGATTTTTGTCTGCCCGGTTGCCACAATAGATACGTCTCGAAACGCTTGGTTTCCGCGAATATGATCTCCGTGCCAGTGACTGTTAATGAGATGAGATACAGGCTTCCCGGTGAGTTCCCCGATTACGTTTCGAAGCTCCGCTGCAGCCTGTTGCGTGTTAAACGAGTCAAAAACTAGAATGGATTCTCCCAAGTCAATAAATCCGGCATTTGCCATTGCACCAGTACCTTCGTTTGCTATTGCAGCATAAACCCCTGGAGTAATCTGCATTACCTCAAAGTGCCTAGTATTGAGAACCAATTTTTCAAAATCCATTTCAGTCACATCTCCTTTTTTTATAGAAGTTTACGTATCTGTGGCCCCGTACCCGAATACTTTTCTTGATATTGGAAAATTCTAATAGCGATGAAAGGAGGTACATACATGGTTGAGTACACGAACATTCAAGACAACTCCGAAGAAATAATGAACTGTATCGTTAACTGCGATACCGAGCAAGATGCGGAACACAACGATAAAAACCTAGTGAACAGCATGCCAGACGAAGAAGAATATATGGATGAACCGTAACATTCCACAGGCTGGGACCATAAACCAATGTTCCTGGCTTTTGCTATTTATTCAACTTTTTAGTCAAAATGATTTCCAAGGGCTCATCTTCGAGCAAAAGACATCCTGAATCCCGATAACCTATTTTTCTGTAAAAGTGCTGTGCTTCTTCATTTGCAAGCGTCGAGGTCATAACCAAATGAAAACCCTTTTCTTTCATTTTTTCTTCCCAAAAAAGGATGACTTGCTTCCCTAACCCCTGGCGTCGATATTGTTCGTCGATCCAAATCATATTCATGAACGGCGTATTGTCCCAGAAATAACCGTACCTCATAAATCCGATATTATTCTCATCTTCGTCCCGCAAAATATAGATCTCATTGGCATTAATTTTTTGTAAAATTAAACTCTGTAAAATATGGTGGTCATGCTCTTGTATATAGCCATAGTCTAAATGAGTTGCAAGAGCAATTTTCATCACTTTTCCTCCTGTGTAAAGCCTCGATTAAAAGGCATATCCATATTTTAACACGACTCGCAGAATCCATAATACTCTAGTCTATTACATTTAACGACATCAATTTGCCGTCTGCCTTAGATTCGGTATAAGTAATAGGCAGCATGCCGTCCGGGAACGGTACCTCGAGGCGGTAAACACCGACCTTTTCATCGCTTTTATCCGATAATTCCTTGGCTTCATAACCGCCTTGAATGCCAGCCTTTGTTAGTAGCTCTAGGGTTTTCTGCAAGCTTGCACCTTTATATTTGTCATGCAAATTGTTTGACCACGTCAGCTCATCCCAATCAGGAGCTTTCACGCTTATGCCAGCCTGCCGCATCGTCTCCAGCAAATTGGCGACCATGCGCCCATCTCCTTCCTGCATGGCACAAGCAAGCGCTAGGTAAGCTCGGTCAGTCGTAGGAAAGTAATTCGTTTTATTTTTGGCTGCCAGCAATTCTAATAGATTCTCCGTATTCTGTTCTGCGGTGAACCAATACGTATGGAAATCCATCGGATTCGTTCGGCTTGTGCCCGGGATCAAGTACCGCCCGTCATCCGAAACACGGAATACCTGTGTGATATCAAAACGTGCTGGGTATTGCATGGCAAAAATCTGACTGCCGTCTCCGCTAACCATCATTTGAATGGACAATGGCTCACGCGGCCGCTCATCCCCCGGCAGGATCGAGGCAGAACCACGCATGCTGGAGTAGTAGTAGCTGCCATTGGCGGCTGTTTCCCGGACAAGTCTGTATATCAACCGGCTTTTGTGCATGATCGGCTTTACGTCGATTTGGGTTGAATGCCCATTTACAGTGCGAATTTCCTCATTCACCTGCCATGTAATGTCGGCTATTCCACGCAGTTCGTCAGGCTTCTTCTCTCCGGACAAGTCCGGAAGGCTTATTGCAATGCTGTAATCACTTGTCTGCCACTCGTAAGCTGTATAGTTCTGCTTTGACGCATGGAATACGTCGGAGAAATTCGTCAAATAGGAAATACCATTGAGCTGCTTTTTACTACCGAATTCAAACGCACTTAAGTGCTTTCCGGAAGCTGCAAAAATCCCCGCCACAACTAGCACCGGCACGAGCGCCACAAATATTGCGTTATACGCGCGGACCTCCCAAAAAGGCTGATCCGGAGTCTGTTCGCCGTCCAGCGTTAACTTCACTGCCAGTTTCCTCATTAGCTCGCTAATCAGCAGGGTTCCAATGCATGCGTAAGCGAGCAGCGGCACCGCGTAGCCCCACGGAGGCGGCAGAGATCGGAATAAGCTGACAATGAACGTGCAAAGCATTGCAAACAGCGCAAGCGGCAGCAATGTGCCGAAATAGCGCCGAAACATGCGTGGCGCCTTCGCCAGCGCTTCGCTAAAGGTAATATTTTGGAGGACAATCAAATACGGCGTAAGCGAGTAAAACATCAAAGCAACCATCAAGATGAGCCCAACCGGAAAAAAAGCTGCAGCAAGGAAAACCATTAACGCGCCAATCACGCTTTGAAAAAGAGACCATGCAATCATATCGCCGAAATACCTGCGTCCGCATGCGATCAGAGGGACTGCCTTACGGTTCAGAACCCAACCTTTCAAACCCCCGAGGTACATGCCCCGGACAAAACTTTGCACCCCCATTACAGCCGCAGATACAAGAAATGCCGCGATTCCCCATGCCGGAGCCCCGGCCTGAAGATACGTGTACGGGATTTTCAAATCTGCAAGAGACGGCATATATAAAGGAATCGTTGCATTAAACCCGGCTGTCTGCACAGCTGCACCAGTTGTCGTTACCAATGACTGAGAATATGGAAATATGGAAAATCCAAAATAAATGCCAAGTCCGACTACAGTCGTAATGAATACTTCAAACACCATCACCAAAACAATTAATCGTGTATAGGCCATTTTTACCTCCTTACAAGTCATCTCTCCCAATATTTGACGCATTTGGAGAGTGATTGTTCCGTTAGCCTGGGGATCGTTTAATCGTGTTTTTAACAACAGCTTTTATTTAAAACATAGAAAAAAACCGCGATTTACGCGGTTTTTAATGAGATCATGCTCTTGTCGCCTATTTTTATTCATATTCATCGGATTTTCTTCTCTCCCGGCGTAAGAGGAATAATAAGAAACCGAGCCCCACCGTAGCGAACACGGCGAATATACAGCCGAATATTAACATGAAAAAGTCCATATCCATGATTTTTACCACCTGATGATTTTGACCTGGAATTTCCAAATGTATGTTACCACTAAATTTAAAGCATGGCAACTTGGGGCATTTAGAAGGCCGCTCAGTACAATGGTTATTTCAAGGGCCATCATGACGGTGCTTTCGATAATGCGGGGAAATTCCCGGCAGTGAGGTCACTGAAGAGTCCCTTTAAGTAAAAAAGGTACAGCCCTCTCAAAAAATTGAGAATGCTGTACCTTTGATCCAAAGACGCTTTATTGCGGCGTGTAGCCTGAGTTTAGAAGCAGTTCGTACGGAACACTCGGATCTGTTCCAGAATACGTATAGCTTCTCGTGGTGACGGTTACTTTTGCCCCAGCAGGAACATACAACTGCCAGTTTTCACGGCCATTTGCACTCCAAAGTCGAGTTGAAGCACCCGGAGCGCTTCCACCAGAAATACCTACGGAATTAATACCATAATTTAAAGTCGTGTAGTTTGGCTGCCAGAAATACAAAAATACCGTTCTAGCTGAACCTGTATCGTTTGTCCATTGGAAATAATCGATATCATTAAAACTAGAGAAAGTACCAGTGAAATAATCTCCTACTCCATAAAAAATATTAGGGTTACTCGCACTGTCTTCTTCCGGCATGGCAGGTCTTGCAAATGCAGATGAGGTGAGTGACATAAATACTGCGAATGCTGCCAGGACTGTTACTACTTTTCTTTTCATTGATGGTTCCTCCTAAAATATAATATAAATTCCACTACATAATAGTAGACACTACTATATGATTATTTGTTACAAGAATTGGAAAAATATTTTTCAAATGTTTTCCATCGTCTGTTTCAAAGTCCTCTTTTTTAGTTGTTACATTTATCTCTGTCGCAATATGCTGCAATTTTGAGTAATGTTAAAGTTGTCTTCTGAAATGAAAGTTTCGCCGCTTGTAAAGTTTTAGCGGTGATATACATTGTTAGCGCTACAGCAGCAACAAAAAGAAAACCACCCTACGGGTGGTTAGTCGCAAGGTGGAGTAATCTGCCTACTCAGTTCGTAGTTCTTCAATAAACTTAGAGAAACTCTCTGAGATAAGTACTAAATGATCATAGGTTGGTGTATCACTATCATCATTCATGTAATCCCAGTAGTAAATAAATCCATTATCATTGCCTTCTACCGAAATGCACAGTAAATTTCTAAGAGGGTCTTCTCCAAATGTAATTATATTGGATGGAAGGTTTCCTTCTTCTTTGTGAAAAAACAGAAAATTTCCAACTAAGCTAGGCACTTCCCTGTCAAATAAAGGAAGAACAAAAATGAGATAGCTTGTTAAAAATCCATTTTTAGTAGTGAACATCACATTAGGTCTTGGTTTCCCACCATTGTACTTTAATAAAAAATCCTTGTAATCATTTGGTAGTATAAACCCATATCTCTTCTCTACTTCTTGAATAGCTTCTAAAGATATAGGGGCAAAAGTATTGTCCATTTCAAAATGCATTTTGAGCACCTTTTTTCTTTACTAATAGTTCTATCATCTTCAAAAATATCTGTAAAAGAACTTAGAGATGAATAATTGTTGAAATCCCATCTGTCAAACATTCCCCATGATACGAGTTCAAGCAGAACGTTAACCTTATTACCATCTAAGAAGAAACAACGTCGGACTTCTTCCGGCTGTCCGGCAACAAGTATTTGGGTTCGCTTTGCTACCAGTTCCAATAACAATAGGAACTTCGGAAACGGGCTTTCTTAACATACGTATACAAATTCAAACTCAGCGGATTCTTTATAACGTGCCAAGTAGTGCCATTTTAAATCGCTAGTCGAAAAAACCAAACACAAAAAAACCACCAAACGACATTTAATCGCAAAGTGGTTAAACCTATCATTCAAATAAACTCACAGTTCAGGCACCCAAGCCTTATCCCCTTCTCAGATCACTTGTGCCCTCAAAAAATCTTCCTCTGCTCCCTATCCTCCTTCAAAATTTCAACAGCCTCCCTAAACCGCAGAGAATGCACAATCTCCCGCTCCCGAAGAAATTTCAAACTATCCTGAAGATCGACGTCATCCGTCAAATCAATCAGCCATTGGTACGTAGCTCTTGCTTTCTCTTCAGCAGCTATATCTTCATAGAGATCTGCAATGGGATCTCCCTTCGCTTGTATGTATGCGGCCGTCCATGGCACGCCTGACGCGTTCTGATAAAACGGGGCCCTGTCATGACTCGCATAATGATCATCCAGTCCGGCAGCTTTGAGTTGGTCAAGGGTTGCGTCTTTCATGAGCTTATAAACCATGGTCGCAATCATCTCAAGATGAGCGAATTCCTCCGTGCCAATATCCGTTAACAGCCCCACCACCTTATCCGGAATGGCATAACGCTGATTCAAATACCGCAATGCTGCAGCAAGCTCACCGTCCGCACCGCCGTACTGCTCAAGCAGAAGCTTCGCCATTCGAGGGTCGCATTTGCTGACTCGGACAGGATATTGCAGCTTTTTTTCATAAATCCACATGGCTCTTCCTCCTTGTTCAGACCTGCCATGGCCATGGCGTTTCAATCCATTGCCAAGGATGTTTGCTGTAGGCTTGACCAAAAGCCATAAGCGGGCCAAATTCCAGTTCAAATTCCTGAACCAGCATCGTTCTCTTTTGCGCGAATTGATTGTACTGCTGGATAGCCGCGAGATCGTGCGGATGCGTATCCAAATAAAGCGTCAACTCCACCAAAACGAAGTCAACGGCTTGCAGGTCATGCATCATCTTGTAATAAGATTCCGGTACCGCTGGTGGATTCATATCCATGGGCTCCCTTCTTCTATTTTTGATTCGTAAGGTCCAAACAGAGCAGGCCAGAGCGTTCCCTTTTGCAAAGCTTCATATGGGCTAAACTGCGGCAAGCCTGGCGGCTGAAAGCTCATATAGAGCTGCGGCGGTGTATTATACAATTTCACACGGATTGGCGGACAAGGATCGAACGGACTGATGTAGGGGAAGTATTTTTTATATTGCGAATGCATACGACACCTCCTTTTCTCACTTCGTTGCACAGAGATCGGGCATAGCGGCAAAAGCCTATAAAACACGTATATGCGGCACGACTTGGCCAAAATCACTGTTTTGCCAATATTTCGTTATAGTCACCGAATGCTTTTACCGCTTATTATAGAATTAATCCATGTGGCTCCATTACTTACACAATCTAACATCTGGAGGACTTCACTAATGACACGATCCATACGAATTCTTGTTTCTGCAACAATTCTTGCCACCGTCGCCATTAACGTCATGACTCCCGCCCCTTCCGCATCTGCAGCAACCGCTGTCTCAAGCAGCGCCACTTTAACGCAAGGAATGACCAGTTCCTCGGTGTCCGCCCTGCAAACAAATTTAAAAACCCTCGGCTACTTTACCTATCCGACCATCACTGGTTACTTCGGTACGATCACAGCTCAAGCTGTTATTGATTATCAAAAAGCTTACTCGCTATCTCCAACTGGCATAGCGGATGCCGCTACTCAGACCAGCATCTCTCATTCGCTAAAAAAACGCCAACTGCTCGACGATGCGAAAAACTTTATCGGAACTCCCTACCTATGGGGCGGCACGACCCCTCAAGGCTTTGATTGCTCCGGTTTTGTTTATTACATGTTTCAGAGAAACGGAATACCGGCAGTGCGAACAACCTCCAAAGAGCTTTTTGACACAGGGGTATCTGTGAGTCAGGGGAATTTGCAGCCAGGCGACCTGGTGTTCTTTTCGATATCTACCCCTGGCGTCGTTGACCATGTCGGATTTTATATGGGGAATGGGCAGTTCCTGTCCGCCACACGATCCGCAGGCATCTACCCGCAAAGCCTTACAAGCTCGTATTGGGGTCCTAGGTACCTAGGAGCTAAGCGAGTTTATTAGTTTGTGTTTGTTTGACACATACGATCTGCACATGAGACGGCCTTTTTGACAAAAAAAAGTCCCTGCCCCACGCCATAACCGGCAAAGAGCAGGGACTTCCTTCTATATCAGTCCAACTTGATATTCAACTTCAAAAGGCCGGCCTTCCGCATCGCCTGATAAATAATAACGACCAAAGGTCCTAAAAACAAACCGGCTACGCCTAGCAGCTCGAAGCCGATATACAAGCTAATTAATGCAGCGAGTGCATTAATCCCCACCGCTTCGCTTAACACCTTAGGCTCCACAATCCGGCGGAATATCGTCAGCACAAGGAACAAGACCAATAATCCGATTCCCATGCCCGTATGTCCGACCAACAGCTGATAGCCAAACCAAGGGATAAACACAAGCCCCGTACCAATGACCGGAACAAATTCCATGACCATCACCAGTAATGAAATCGCCAGCGGATATTCAGCTCCGAGCACCAGCAAGCCTATGAAGGTGACCAGGTACGTTAAGATCGCCATGATGAGCTGGGCCCGGATAAAGCCGAAGATGGCTTCCCGCAAATAAACGAGGACATTTTCCATCTTTGCTCTTGTCTGCTCTTCGAACATGGACAGGAACGCAGCTCTCATTCTCAGCAGGCTAAACATACACAAGTATAACGCGATAACATAGACGATCATGACGATGAAGAAATTCGGTATTTTACCTGCCATGTTCAGGAAAAATCCGGAAACGCCGCTAAGAGCGTCGGTTAATGTCTTGGTTAAAGTTTCCGTGCTTCGCTCCAGCCAAGTTTGCACCTGTGCCGCCATTTCCGGCGACAAGGAATCGTAGAACAACTGGGTCCGGCTCACGGCCTGATCGACGTATTTATTGACTTCGTCCATATAATTGGGAGCTTTCCGCCCCAAATCGATGACTTCCGTCACGACATTAAACCCGATGAAATAGAACAAGGCCAAGGCCAGCAATGTAAAAATCGTGGAGATGATTGACGCGGCAATCAACCGGCTAACCTTTATAGCGCGCATGAGCAGCACAGTGAGAGGATCCAAAAAAATAGCTGTCACTAAAGCGAGCAGGAAAGGTAACCCTATCGTGAACAATCCGTACAGGAGCAGCAATCCAAGCACCATGGTCAGTGTCGTCTTAGGCGACATAGGAATTCCTCCGCTTATTCATTATCGGGCTTTACATCGTTGATTTTAGTAATATGTATGCGTACAATTCGCAATCGATCCACTTCGGAAACTTCAAAAACGTGATTGCCGTATGCTATCTTTTTACCTTTAACCGGAGCACCCTCCAAATTTTTAAACAGCCAACCCCCGATGGAGTCCACATCTTCGTCCTCAATCTCCAGATCGAGCAGATCGTTCAAGTCCTCAATCAACACACGCCCGTCAACGGACGTATATTTGTCTTTCACCTCAACGCCCGGCCGCTCGTCGATATCGAACTCGTCATGCAGCTCGCCAACAATCTCCTCCATAATATCCTCTAAAGTGAGAAGTCCGGCCGTACCGCCGTATTCATCCACGACGATCGCTAATTGCGAATGCTTTTTTTGCATGAGTTTCAGAACGCGGCTGACTTCCATCGATTCGGGAACATTGAGAATAGGGCGAAGGAAATCCTTAATCTCATGCTCGACATCGGGATCGGCTGTAAACAGGTCGGCAATATGTACGAAACCGACAATTCTATCTTTATCCTCGTCGGCAACTGGATAGCGGGTATGTTTTGTTTCATGAACCATGCTTAAATTTTCAATAAAACTCAGCTCTAAATACAGACAATCCATATCCGTACGCGGCAGCATCACTTCACGGGCAATCCGTTCCGAGAATTCAAATATATTATCAAAAAGCACCATTTCATCTTGGTCGATATGACCGCTTTTCACGCTTTCGTCCATGAGGATGCGAATTTCTTCCTCCGTATGGGCGGCTTCATGCTCGCTTGCCGGTTCTACGCCAATCCAGGACAAAAACTTGTTCGCCGCACCATTAAGAAACCAAATGATCGGACGAAACAGCTTGTAGAAGAACAAAAGCGGCGCAGATAGCCACAGCGAAGTTAGTTCCGCTTTTTGAATCGCGAAAGATTTCGGAGCCAGCTCCCCCATCACAATGTGCAGAAACGTAATAAAGCCAAATGAAACGATGAAGGAAGCCGCATGTGTATATACGGAAGCTTGCAAGCCCAGCGTGTGGAAAAATGGCTCCATAATCAGCTCGGAAACAGCCGGTTCCCCAACCCAGCCTAAACCCAGCGAGGCCAGTGTAATGCCCAGCTGCGTAGCTGACAAATAGGTATCTAATTGCGATGTGACTTTGCTCGCATACTTGGCTTTGCCGTTGCCCTCATTAAGAAGCTGCTGAATGCGGGAATGCCGCACCTTCACAAGCGCAAATTCAGCAGCAACGAAGAAACCGTTCAGAAAAACGAGAATAAATACTAATACCAAATTAAGAAAGATGGGTCCAATTTCAAAGGAAGTATGTGGCAATTGCGGATATCTCCTTCAGATTGATGATATTAGATAATAGCTTTACGCTTTTTGAAATCCACGGAACGGTAATATGAGTCGGCAACCAGCAGGTTCGGTCCGCAGCAAGAGGCTGCGCTGCAGAAGCAGTTCACTTTTTGATTGAGCGGATTATGCTCCCATCGTGCAAAAATGTCATCCAGAGGATCGTCATGAATATTGCCCAAAGGAGGTTCATTGGCGAAATCCGTAACGAACACCTCGCCGGTAAATGTGCTCACATTCAAGCGGTTTCGTCCGTCCGGATCATTCCTGACCGTAACATTCGGCTCCTCGCGAAGCCTTTTGACCAGCGTCCGGTCCTCTTCAAGCTCATTGCAAGCAAAGAACGGCAATGTGCCGAATAGCATCCACATATCGCGATTCCTGCTGTCCAGCAGCCGGTGAATGCTGCTTCTTAACTCGTCCAGCGAAACCATGGGCAAATGTGAGGCAAAGGAGCTCGCATACATCGGGTGAACCTCGTGCCGTTTGCAGCCCATTTCGTCAATAAGCTTGTGGATTTGCGGCAGTTTCTCATGCGTACGCGTGTTAATCATGGATTCCGCCGAGACATAGAGCCCGCCTTTGCTGAGCGCTATCGTATTTTCCACCATACGTTCATACATGCGCACCGCCGTTTCGCGGCCTACAGGATGCTGAGAATTAACGAAGCCGACTTGGTGGAAATCGTCCGCATTTAAGTAATTAAAGGAGATATGCATAACATCCAAATAGGGAGCCAGAAGCTCATAACGCTCTAAGTCCAGCGTCAAATTGGAATTGATTTGTGTTCGAATGCCGCGATCGCGGGCATATTGAAGGATGGGCAGCATATAGTCTTTGACAATTTTGATATGGTAGGAGGGTTCTCCGCCTGTCAAACTAATCGTCTCCAAATGCTCCACCTGATCCAGCTTATTCAAAATAACCGGCAAGGGAATACGAGGCCCTTCCGTCATCGTTAACGAATCGCCTACCGCACAGTGCTCACACCTCATATTGCACAGATTCGTTATCGTTAACTCTACACTTGTAAGTACGTGCTTCCCGTATTTGCGATAAGACCGAATCGGGTCCCAAGGATCGTACACGGGGGATAGCTCCGGTAACAAGGAGCGTGTTCCATTCATATTCATGCTGTTTACACCTGACCTATCATTTCCTATTCACTTGCTGTTTGTTCTTATCATGCCTATACCTATGCCCTTTATTGTAACTTATGATTCGTAAAAAAGGAAACCGCCCTCCCGTTCCGCTACTGTTTATTCGCATGAACAGGCGATTTCGCCCGCAGCCACTTCGGCGCCCACCAGTTCGCATCACCAAGCAGCTTCATCAAAGCGGGAACGAGCATTACGCGAACGATCGTCGCGTCGATCAGAACCGCAAGGCCAAGCCCCAAACCGAGCGCCTTCATAATTTCAATATCCGTGAAAATAAACGAGCCGACGACAACGACCAGAATGAATGCTGCGCTTGTAATCAAGCTGCCTGTTTTTTTAAGTCCTTCCGCGGTGCTCTTATCGTTATCGCCGCTTGCTTCATATTCCTCCATAATGCGGGAAATCAAGAAAACTTCATAATCCATCGAAATGCCGAACACGACGCAAAAAATAATGACCGGCAGCGTCGCACTGACATAGCCAATGGATGTAATGTGCAGCAGATCCGCCATGTAGCCGTGCTGAAACACGAGCACCACACAACCGAGACTCGCTCCGAGACTAAGCATATTCATCAGAACGGCCTTAAGCGGCAGCAGAACAGACCGGAAAGCAAACAGAAGGACGATGTAGGTGATTCCCATGACGAAAGTGAGCACCATCGGGATCTCATTCTGAATCCGATCGATGATATCAAGCCGGTACGCAGGGCCGCCGGTGACTGCAATATCGAGTCCGCCCCGGTCCAAGGCGCGAAGCTTCCGCACGAGCCCGTCCGTCGTCGTGTCATCCGGGTCCTTCTCAGGCACGATCACGAGAAGGGCAGTGTGCCCTTTCGCCAGCTTGCTTCCTTCGATTTTTTCTTTGACTCCGGGCCCTTTCAATATGCCGGCTAATTCAGCATCTGTATGTTGGCCAAGCGTACTGAGATAGCTTTGAATGTCTTTGACGCCGGAAACGTCTTTTACTTGATCCACATAGGCGCGGATTTGGCGAATCGATGACTCTTCCCATACGTCATCTTGCGTATGTACAACGATTTGGATCGGTCCCATCATGCGGGGGTCATAGGCCGTTTTGAGCAAATCGGAACCATATCTCGACTCGTAGCTCGGAGGCAGCACCTCCGCGTTAGGCACGCTTAGCTTCATCTGACCGATGGGCGTCATCGCGTAGATCAAAACGCCGCCGACAAGGACGACCAACAGGATCGGCCTTTTCATCACGCCATAAGCGACCTTTTCCCAGAAACGGGACGTTTCCTGCTTACGAAAGCGCTTAGGAAGCACCTGCAGGGAGTTGATCCGCTCTCCGAGCAGCCCAAGCAGAGAAAGCAGCATCGTGTTGGCGACAACGACAGAGATGGATACAACGATAATTCCCCCTAAGCACAAGGAGCGAAAGAAGGTAAGGTCCACGAACAGCATCCCCAGAAGTCCGATCAAAACCGCAATGCCGGAAAAGAAAATCGATTTGCCCGCCGTCTGGCAAGTCATCGCTACGGCTTCAGCTGCATTCGGCTGCACCTTGAGCTCCTCCCGGAAGCGGCTGACCAGAAACAGCGCATAATCAATACCGACAGCAAGTCCCAGCATCGTCACCATATTGGGGAGGAAATTCGATAAGGATTGGTGCTGCGCGATAAAATAAGTAATTCCAAGCGTCAGCGTTACGCTCATGAGACCAACAATCATAGGCAGCAGCGCGGTGACTAACGTCCCAAAAACAATTAACAATACGATAAGCGCAATCGGCAAGCCAATCGCTTCCGATTTGGCAATATCATGCTTGCTCGCTTCCTGCATGTCATGCAAGATCGCAGGCCCTCCCGTGACGTAGACCTTCATTCCCTCTGGAGGATGCACGCGATCTTTCAGTTCGGGGTATTTCTCCAATGCCGGGTCCGTGTCCAAGTCTAACGAAACGGTGACAGCCTGCACATCCGTATGCCCCTCGTTCCGCGGTGTAGCGATGAAATTTACGCTTTCTACATACGGCAGCTTCTTCAATTCGCTGAGCGAATCCATGATCGCTTGCTGCTGTGCTTTCTCCGTCATATCGAGGCCATTTCCCGTATACACCAGGTTAAGGCTCGTAAGCGGCACGCCAAGCTCGTCCCTCAATTGGATCAAACCGCGATCCGACTCGCTGCCTTTGGGTGTAAAGCCGTTGTCCTTGAGGATGCCGGGTGTTTTCTGAGCAAAAATAGCGAAGCTAAGGAGCAGCAGCACGCCAATTGTAAGGACAAGCCATCGAAAGCGGTACATGGCGTATCCCCATCTCCAAAATTTCCCTTTCACCGCTGATTCTCTCACATTCATCCCCCCTGATTTGCAAAAAGAACCTGGGAGCCCAGGTTCTTCATATTCGTTATCTCTATTTTATCTCAAAGTATGGCTGGCATACCCGATTCTGTGTCCAGATCGTTGATTTTAATTTCTCCGATCTCCGAAATTAAGACGGAATGCTTAATGGACAGATCGATTTCGTAAGGTTCTTTCAGTTCTCTTCCCGATTCATCCTGCAGAATCCGGACAACCGGTCTTTGCGGAACCGTCATATTTAATTTGGATACGATACCGAATTCGCCTGTGTTCAATTTCACGGTGATGCCTAGCGGGTAAATCGCAATTTTATCGCGGAACAAGGCAATTTGGCTTTGATCGTACATGGTGCCTGAACCTGCAAATAGCTGCTCCATGGCTTCATGCGGCAATAACGGCCTGCGATACACACGTGTTGTCGTCATCGCGTCGTAAGAGTCTACCAACCCGATCCATCTTGCAAATTCATTAATGTCCGGACCTTCCAAGCCTCTCGGGTACCCGCTTCCGTTCATTCGTTCATGATGCTGTAGAGCGCAGTGTGCGGACAGCAGAGGAATGTTCGGTTCATTTTTCAATATTTGAAAACCGTAGGTCGTATGATTTTTCATTTCGGCGAATTCCTCCGCAGTCAATTGAGACGGCTTGCGCAGAATGCCGAGCGGAATTTTGGTCTTTCCAATATCGTGCAGCAAAGCGCCAAGCCCAAGCGTCTCCAGCTTTTCACGGCTGTACCCGAAACTAATGCCGAGCATGATGGCGTAAATGCTGACATTCACCGAATGCTGAAACAAATAATTATCTTTAATATTCATATTATTGAGCATGACCATAGCGCCCTGATGAGCGCTTAAATCATCAATAATCATTTTCATGACGTCACGGAAATTGCGCCCGATATCGTAATAGCTGACAGCTCCGCGTTTGTTCGAGTCTTCCATAACCTTCTTAAAGGTATCCCGAATTTCGATAACCGCCCTGCTGCGCGTTTCATCTTGAATGACATCGACCTGAATCACGTCATCGGTCCTGGAATCTGCGATATATATGTAGTCAATACCGTAAGAAAATAGCCGATCAATTAATCTCTGCGTAAGTTCAACGTTAACAGCCAGTAAAACCATACCATCTTCGTTGTAAATGTTCTTGGCCAGCCTCATTCCAGGATGACACTTGTTGATCGGCATTAACAGCATGTAAGGACCCCCGTGTAGCTGAGCGTTGTTTTCTATCTAAATGTAATAGATTTCACATAAAAGTTCAACATAAAAAACCGCATCATTCGACGCGGTTCGCTAATGAAACAAGGCTTATTACTTTAAGAACATATAGAGTGCAAAAACGATCGCTACCGCAAAACGATAGTAGGCAAAATAGGTCAATTTCATATTCTGAACGAATTTGATGAAGGACACAACCGCCAGCATGGCTACGATGAACGCCACCACAAAGCCTACTGCGAAGAAGGGAATGTCACCAGATGAAAGAGCATGATAATTTTTCAGAAAATAGATGCCTGAAGCGCCGAACATGATGGGAATCGCCATGATGAACGTAAAGTCGGCGGAAGCTGCGCGGCTAACGCCGGAGAGCATCCCTCCCGCAATCGTCGAGCCGGAACGGGAGAAGCCAGGCCAGATGGACACCAACTGCCACAATCCGATGAAGAACGCTTGGCGATACGTCAAGTCGTCCAAAACTTCCGTGGTTGGCCGTGATTTCTTCTGCTCGGCAATGATTAACAGAATACCGCCAAGTACAAGTCCGACAAGCACAGTCGTCGAGTTGAAGAGCTTCTCATCGACAACATGACTAAACATAACGCCGACAACGCCGGCAGGTATAATCCCGATAAGAATATGCAGCAGGTTCAGTTTTTTCCCCGTTCTGCTCTCGCTCTTTCTTTTCACCAAACCAAACAAAGATAAAATCCGTTTCCAATAAATAATGACGACAGCCATAATGGCTCCAAGCTGGATAACGAAATCGAATGTTTTCATGACTTCGTCGTTTTGCGTGTTCAGCAAACTTTGCGCCAAAATCATATGTCCCGTAGAAGACACCGGTAAGAACTCGGTTAACCCCTCCACGATTCCGATGATGATCGCTTCAAAAATAGTATGCATGATTTCCCCCTAAAGGTAGAGTTTATTGTCGGACTCCTGTCCAATTATATATTCTACTTGGAACAGGAGGAGTCTGACAACTGCATTGATCAAATTCGCGCGTTTACTCCCTTTCACTAGGGAGACTAATATCCGTAAATCTGGCAAAATGGCTGGCTGCGACAGCCTCATGATCGCGAAGCTCGCGTGCCAGTATGTCACGAATAAATTCAGGGAGCATATACACCACATCTTTCCCCCGGCTTAAGGACAAGTAACCCGACCCGAAAGTAAACATATCGATCGTGCCGACGCTATAGTCACGGCCCGGGTCCAAAAGCTCATCGCCAACATACACGGCGATGACGCGTTCGTAAGGTGCCCGGGAGCTGTCCACGCGAACGGTTATACCGTCGACGCTGAGCACGCCCAGCACCTCGCCACGGAAGCCGAGTCCCCGGATCGGCTTCTCCATGAATTCGCGCAGCAGCGACTCTTCGAGCGCTTGCCGCAAATCGGCGCCGCGGAGCAGCACGCGGCAGGGATTGATCGGCCCCGGGCAGATTTCCAGCAATCTGCCGCGCGTCAGGCGGCCCTCCTTCAGCGACTGAAGGAGCTGGCCGCTGTTGACCAGCCCGATATCGGCGCTGGTCCAGCGGCGAATCCCGGCGGCAAGCAAGTTGCCCAGGGGGGATTCGCCGTACCAGTCCAGGCGCAGCGGCTCCCGCAGCTGCGCCACTTCTTCATCCAGCGCGGCTGCGCCGGCGATGCGAAAGCGCTCCAGCAGCGCAGCCACGCTGCTGTCTTCTTCGCTGTCCGCCGTCATCGGGACGACGCGGCTCTTGAACTCGGCGATCCGGCGCTGCGCCGGATCGTAAGCAAGTTCGATATGGCCGGCGTATTGCCCGTACTTGCCGGCCGCAGCCAAATAAGTGCCGCCGATAAGGAGCGGCTCCTCCAGCACATGATGCGTATGACCGCCGAGGATCACATCGATGCCTTCCAGCTCCTCCGCTATGCGCCGGTCCATCGGCAGACCCAGATGAGACATGACGACGATGAGGTCCGTTTGGGGGAGCAATAGCTCCGTATGCTTCTTGACGGCCGCAATCGGATCCGTGACCTGCCAACCGAGCAGCTCATAATAAGCCGGATATGCCGCTGTTACGCCAATCAGTCCGATCTTTAAGCCCGACTTCTCAAGAATGAGAGAGGGCAGCAGCCAATCCGGCGTTGTGCCCGTTGCTTTATCGTAAATATTACTTCCAACAATCGGAAAACCGGCATGCGCTTTGACAACCTCCCCCAAAAAGTCAGGCGTGAACGTCAGCCCTTCATTATTGCCGAGAACCATGGCATCATAGCCGGTCGCATTCATAATTTCCAAATTTGCGATGGCATTAGTGCCTTCCGTTTCCGGGCTCATCCGGTCCATATGATCGCCTATATCCAGCGTCAGCACTTGATCGGATGGCCACTGACTGCGCGCACGGTTGAAATAAGCGCTAATTGGGGGCATCATCTCAAAATGACTATGCAGATCGTTCGTATGTAAAATAAGGAGTCGTCTCATTTCTTGATTTTCAGCTCATCGAGCGTTACTTTATTTTTAAATCCGAAGGAAGCTTCTTGGCCGAGCGCTGCATCGTGAAGGAACCATATTTTAACGACACTTTTGACATTGAGACATTCACTGCTGCCATCCGGCACATACAAGCGAATCGGGTACCCTTTCTTCAGCGGTTCACCGTCCAGCGCATACAGAAATACAGCTGAATCTGCCTCCGCCCATGACATCAGCGCTTGAAACTCATCGGCAGCTTCTACTTTCAAGTGCGTAGGCTCACCCTGATGCTGCCCGCCACGACTGCGTTTCCAGCTTCCATACCACGATTTCAAATCAAAAGCATCTCCCGCAGCATTCGGAACACGGTCTTCCAGCGCTAGCTTCGTCTCCGCCAAGTCAACCATTTCCTGAACAGTAAATGCTTCATCCTTTATATGTGTGTCCGACACTTGTATACGTAAATCTGCTTGCACTTGACCATTCTCCTCTCATCCCATAGGCTTGCCTCTGCCATCTCCTGGCACCATCCATTATACCATTCCGAGGTGAAAATATGATATGCTGTAAGGGATTCTAACACTAAGCATTTAGGAGCAAAGCCGTGAACCTACGCATCCAACTTTTCGCAGGACTCGTTGAACTTTTCGGGACTTCCGTCCTACATATACAAATCGAACAAGAGGCCGTTTCCATTAAGCAGCTTAGAGAGAGGATCGCTGAACAATACCCGGCAGCGGTTCCTCAACTGAGCTCTTCCTTTTTTGCCAAAAATCAAGCCTATGCAGGCGATGGGGATATGGTCTCTTCGGCTGACGAAATCGCGCTCATTCCCCCGGTGTCCGGCGGACAGCCTTCCTTCTATGAGATTACCCACACGACGATTGACGCTCAGCAGGTTGCCGCTAAAGTGAACCATCCCAATCACGGCGCTTCGCTCGTCTTCATGGGGACAACCCGGGAAATGACGCATGGACAGCGCACCGTCCTTTTGGAATATGAAGCCTACGTCCCTATGGCGATTAAAACGATGGAAGCAATCGGTCAAGAAATCGATGACCGCTGGCCAGGTACCCTGTGTGCAATTACCCATCGTTTGGGCAAGGTGGCCATTGCCGAGACTAGCGTCGTTATTGCCGTTTCTTCCCCGCACCGGGCCGATTGCTATGAGGCCAGCCGCTATGCCATCGAACGCTTGAAACAAATCGTACCGATTTGGAAAAAGGAAATTTGGGAAGACGGCTCGGAGTGGAAAGGCAGCCAAACCGGCCCCTGGAACCCGCTCCAAGCGCCAACAGCGGAATAGATGGAATGGAGATGACTTACGTGGATACATTTTTACATACAGGGCAAGAAAACGGCGTGGATGCGCGCTACTCAAGACAAGTGCTCTTTTCCCCCATCGGTTCGGAAGGGCAGCGCAAACTGAACAACAGCCGAGTCGCCATCGTAGGCATGGGAGCCTTGGGCACCGTGCTAGCCAATCATATGGTGCGCGCCGGAGTCGGATATGTCCGGTTGATTGACCGCGATTTTGTCGAGGCCAGCAATTTGCAGCGCCAAATGCTTTACGACGAAGAGGATGCGGCAGCTATGACGCCTAAGGCGGTTGCAGCTGCCAAACGCTTGCAGTCAGTGAATTCACTGGTCACAATCGAGCCCCATGTAACGGATCTCAATGCCACCAATGCCGAAGGCTTATTAGGCGATGTGGATTTAATTCTAGATGGCACGGATAACTTCTCCGTCCGATTCCTTATCAACGATGTGAGCATCAAGCTGGGCATTCCCTGGATTTATGGCGGCGCGGTTGCTTCCAGAGGCGTCTCTTTGACGATCCTCCCGGGACAAACGCCCTGCCTCCGCTGTCTGTTCACGCAAGCCCCGGCTGCGGGGACGACGGAAACCTGCGATACCGCCGGTGTCATTGGCGGCATTATTCATGTTGTGGCTTCGTTTCAAGCCACGGAAGCTATGAAGCTGCTGGTGGGCGCTGCGGAGCAGCTGAATACCCGTATGCAGCAGTGGGACCTTTGGTTCAATCAGCACTCTGCCATTCAAATGACCGGCGCGCGGAAAGCGGATTGTCCCGCCTGCGCTTCCAAGCAATATGATTACTTGGAAGCTCATTTGGACAGCGACACCATCCAGTCTTTATGCGGTCGCAACTCGGTCCAGATTCATCCGGTCATACCTGCCGCCAAGCCGCTTGAATATTGGGAAGAGCGTTTAAAACCGCTAGGTCCGGTTGAGCGGAACCGCTTCCTCTTAAAGTTCCAACCGGCTACCGATTTGACGATGATTATTTTCCCGGACGGGCGCGTCCTCATCCAAGGAACGGATGATCTAATTCAGGCCAAAAGTCTTTACAGCCGTTATATAGGGATGTAGTATTACAATATACCTACATGAACATAGGACTGGGAGAGGAAATTCAATGCATATACATGTGCTTCAACTGGTAGTTGGCGATAAACTGATTTCCGATTCCTACAATACCAAAGGGCTTCATCTGCTGTCAGCGGGCACTGTGGTGGATGCAAGCGATATATCGATGCTTAACCGCCACAGTGTGGAATATGTGGATATTGCCCCAAGGGTTGCGGCAGCCGACCCTGAGCCGGCAGCCGTGCCCAAAGTAAAGCTGGCTCAATTAAATTGTTTTCACGACTGCATGTCTGGTATCAAAGACATTTTTCGTTGTGTAGAAACCGCGGAACTACTATCAAACCAAAAAATAGAATCCGCTTTCAATCCGTTAATCGAGAGCTTTGAGGAAGAGAATGATGTCGTTTCCTTACTTCTTTCTTTACACAGCCAAGACGATTATTTGTTTCTGCACAGTGTACAAGTAGGCATGTTGTCCTACTACATTGCCAAATGGATGGACAAAAGCGAGCAGGAAGCTCTCGTCATTGGGAAAGCCGGCTATTTACACGATGTCGGCAAATGCAAAGTCGATCCGGCGATCATGAATAAACCCGGCAAACTGACCAATGACGAGTTCGGTGAAATACAGAAGCACACCATTTATGGCTATGAGTATATCAAAACCTCGTTAAAGGACAACACCCTTGCTCTCGTTGCGCTGGAGCACCATGAACGCATGGACGGTACAGGCTATCCTTTACGCAAAAAAAATACGGAAATTCACTCCTACTCCCGAATTGTTGCCGTTGCCGATGTCTACAGCGCTATGATCAACAACCGGGTTTATAAGGAGAAGCGCGATCTCTTGTTCGTTCTCAAGGAGCTTCACCGGATGAGCTTCGGACAGCTTGATCCGAAGATCACCCAAGTGTTTATTCGCAACATGATTCCTAACTTTATCGGCAAAAAAGCATCCCTGAGCGATGGACGAACCGGTACCATCGTCATGACGAATCCTTCCGACTTTTTCCGGCCGCTCATCAACATCAATGATGAATTCCTGGATCTCTCGCTGCAGAGCAGCGTCGAAATTTCGTCGATCGCGATCTAATTCGTTTTAAATAATAAGCGAACTGACGGCCAGGGCAATTCCGATATATACGGAAGCAAGCACCGTGCCGACAGCCACGTTGCCGCCTTTTAACTGATCGGATAGCTTCACGCCCGGCGTCAGCCAATCGAATACCCAGTACGCCGCAAGCAAACAGACGTAACCTACCGCAAACCATAAGCTCATATGCCAAATCGAGGAGTTGCTGTATGCGGCGATCGCCAGTACAATCGCGGTTGCCACAAATTTGCCGCCCATCGTGATTCCAACGGCTACGTTCCCCTTATTTACTTCCTCCATATCGCGGTAGGGCGTCATTAAACTAAATATATACATCCCTGCAAATTGCAGCAGGACAATAACAAAGAAGCTAATCGCAATGTTCAAGACGATCATTCTGCCCACCCCCGAAATTTTGCCATAGATTGATCATAATTGCTGTAATCGTGTACTTCCTCCAAAATAGCCTGAACTTCCTTCTTGTTTTTGAAGCTTGCATAGCGCTCCTCCGGAATCGGCTGCTTCACCTTTTGCCCTGTCGGCAGCTCCGCAACAGCGAAATAGCGGAAATTACCGTCCAGCTCCGTTTTATATACGCCAACCAATTTCACATCCGTCTTTATTTCCACCTTTAATTCAGTCAAATCTTTATCGGCTTCTTCCTTTGTTTTGAACGTTTTGATGGGCTTCCATTGTGATAATGTCACGTCGTTCTTCCCTTGATCATCCGTCTTCATCGCTGCTTGCATATAGCTAAGCACATAGATTTGGTCGCCTGTTGCAAAATTCTGGTCATTCGATATGCGCTCATTGTTCGGCAGCAGCACCATATCTCCATCGAGCAAATCCCCAACTTTGGCTTGCTGCACTTGATAATCCCAAGGCACTTCACCGTTCGTGCCGCTTACGCTCGCTGAGCTCCCGGCTGCCGCATTGCTTAACACAGAAGGCTTCTTGTTGAACAAGCTGCTTACGCCCCAAATCATCAATATGACGACGAAGACGAGCGCCCCCATAAGCCAAAATCGTCTATGTTTCAAGGTGCTTTCACTCCAATCGGTACAAATTGGCTTGCATTTCCTGTAATTTTCCCGCCTGCCCGGCCTAGGAGTCCGCAAGGTATTCCGTTCAATACAAAAAGTCCCGTTAATAAATGCCTGCTTCCATGCGCAAAGCCTAGTTCCGGTAAATCCGCCCGCTGCTGGTATACACGCTTAAAAAAAACGCTCGTATCAAAGCCGGCTTCATCCTTGATTTCCAGCTCGCCGGTGGCGCCATACAGTTCAACAGATCCCCCTTCTCTTCCGAACATCGATTTGGACACATAATCCCCCGACAGCTCCTCAGAGAAAAAGGTAGGCAGCATATAGGCGGCTATCGCCTTATGCTCTTCCAAGGCGAACATGGCGGAATTCTCCCTGTGCAATTCCCATACAAGGGCTTGCAAACCCTTCGACTGCAGGATGACGGCATGCAAAGGATTGAACAATTGAATGAATTGTTCTTCAATGGCGTAGGAAAGCGCCTCGCCACCGTCATCTATCCCCATCCATTCCTTTGGGTACAGCGCGAACATTTTGGAGATAGTTTGATGCTCGCCGACCTTGACCACGCCTTCGTCAATCCATAAATCCAGGCAATCTACACAAGTCATGCTTCTTCCGCTATGAGCCACGAGCGCATCGATGGTTCCCGTATCTTCCGCATGCCGCCCATAGGCCACACAGGCGGCAAAGTCCGGTCCTTCGATGTCCCACGCCGCGCGAAGCAGGTTTCTCATCTCTGTATTCGGGGAAACAAGCCCGATTTGTTCGCACAACCACGGTGTTGCCATCGATGCTTCCACATAACCTGTCGGCGTGTCTGCATTCAGCTCCAAGAGCTTAATTTCTCCCTGCTGATTCACCGAAAAATCAAACCGTGCATAGCGGCTGATAACCCCTATGGCACCCAGTTCCAGCCGGTCTAAGCCGTCCCACAGCACCTCGGGAATAGACAGCCGTTCGTATAACACCCTGTTTCCTTTCACATGGCGAGCGGCTTTATCAAATACGCGCCACAGCAGCGCCGCCGCGCAGATTAGTTCCTCATAAGTTTGCTGTTCCATGAGGACAATTTGATCGATCCAGTAAGCTTCATCTTCCAGATTCGCCCATGTGAATCCGATCTCCTCCAGCTGCCTGACTCTCTGCTCTCTCTCCGGCGAAGGCGTTCCGATGACTTCGAATACCACGTTCATTAACCTCCTGAGCTGGATGAGGAGCTGAAACCGCTCGATTTGCCGCCTATGCTGCCGGTGGAGGTAGAAGTTGATTTCGAGCTTGATGTTGTACCGCTGCTCGTTCCTGATGAGCTTGTTGTTCCCGACTTCGCGCTTGAAGAGGAAGACTTATTCGTGGTAAAGGTCCCCGATCCGCTTGACGTTGTTGGCTCTTTCGTGGTGGAACGGTTAGTGAACGAGCTGGGCTGGTATGTCTTGGTAACATACGGTGTATTTGAACGGTAGTAATAAGAGCGGTGACTGCTTCCCCAACTGCTGGAGGAATACGGGCTAGGTCTATTAAAAATGAGATGGTACAATAGCAGATCATCCCATCCGAACCCGCTCCCTCCGCCGATGTTGTTCACGATAACGGGCGTTGTGCCTCCGCCTGTCGAGGCGCTGCCTGGCGTCGGAGAAGGCGATGGCGATGCCGCGCCTGAGGCCGGCGGGAGCGGTAAATTCCAGTCAACCGAAGGATCGAAGTATGCCTTCACTTCGTCGGTCGACCATTCGACCAGCTTCGAAGATGCTGGGTTTGGACTAGGCGACTCCGCGGCATACGCCGGCACTAGCAGCAATTGACTGGCAAGTACGAGGCTTAACGAAGCTGAGAATACCTTTAGCCGTCTTTTCACTGCTTGTTCCCTCCTCCTTCTGAAGGGACTGCAACAAGTAGAAGCTCAAACACATCCGAATCCAAATTCAGTCTTCCTTCGATCATTTCGTATTCCTTACCGCCAACAAGCACATAATTCGCTGCATCCAGCGCTTGCATCAGTTTTTCATCCCATGGACGTTCACTTATTTTCAAAAGCTGTCCATCCGCCAATTTCTCGAAAAGCACAATCGTCATTCGTTTTCTTCCTCCCTCATCGATGACTTCATACTAGATAAAACGCACGAACCTTGTATTTGTTTCAAAGATGTAAAAAAAAGCCTACCCCTAAGGATAGACTTGAATGACTTAATATACAACACGTTTTGCCCGAAGGAACGTTTTTTTCCAATACGCTTTATCAATATTGCTGATCTGAACGCCGTTCTTTGGCTCTGGCGAGGCATGGAGCATCTGCATGTTGCCTATATAGATGCCTACATGTCCGACCGTTTTATTGGTTTTGAAGCGGCCTGGGACATAGAAGAACAGCAAATCGCCTTTGCGCAAAGATTTACGACTGACCAAAGTGCCTACCGTTGCTTGTTGGCGAGCAAGTCTAGGAAGTTTCACGTTAAATTTGCCAAATACATACTGGGTAAACGTCGAGCAATCAAATCGCCCGGTTTGCGGATAGGGACCCGCTCCGAATTTATACTTAACCCCTTTATACTGTTCGCCTTTGCTAATCAGGGCATTAATATCAATGTTTTTCAGGACGGGAATAGCGTCCTCGCCGAAAGGCGACCATACAGGCTGCTCATGATGGGCATGAATATTCTTAGTGGCCGGGTGTGTTTCAGCCGCCGCTTGGCCTTTGAAAGGATCGCTCGGGTCGTCGGCAAACGCAAACTCCGGAGAGTCCGCACTGGGATCGGAGGCGTCCATATTCTCGATTGGCGCAACGGGCGAAGGATGAATGTTCAGTTGGTTGCCGCTTATATCATAGGACATTTCTTCCTGAAATAGATCGGCGATGGCGGAGACCGGCAAATAAACGGCGTCGCCTTCTTTAACAAAAGGCTGGTTGACATGCATTTCTGCCCCATCCTTCATCGCCTTCTTGTCATTGACCGATACTTCAAAATTGGCATCATTATCGCCAATCAGCAGCTTCTGAGCATTAACATCCCAATCAGACTGGAACTTTAATGTTTGGATAAGCTCACTGGCAGCAACATAATTTACATTGTTGATTACTTTTATAGGCAGCACGGCATCATCTGTACCTAGCTTCGTAATACCATTCCCCTGCGACAAGCTGTGTGGAAGCGAATTGCTTGTACCCGATTGTGTCACTCCGTTCGGCGTTGACGGTAACTGATTTTTGGGGGCCGTATACTCTTTCCCGCAAGCTGTCGTTGTCGCCAGAACGACAACCATACTCCCAATTCCCGCTATTTTCAGCTTGTTCCACATACCTTCACTTCTCTCCTTTAGGGACGCTTTATGATCCTCTATAGAGTGAGATTTGTGGGAAATAAATATGCATTCACCAAGGCAAGAGCTCCTTGGAGCATGCTGGAAAGCAAGCCATTAAGATGATTTGAATATCCTCTTGATCCAATTGGCAAAATCGGCCGTTATCGGCACGAGCCCCCATCCATGCTGGCCGATCACAACAATACCGTAAGCATATTCCCCGATTCCTACCGCACCGAGCGCAGTCCTGCCAATCGCAACAGCGCCTAGAGCCAACTCGCTTATCGCCACGGCGCCGACGGATAGCCAGCCCGAGATGGCGACAGCCCCTCCTGCTAGGTAACTTGCAAGGGCAACTGCGCCAAACGATGCAAGCCACGATATCGCGACTGCGCCTATCGAAAATACACCAACGCTTACGGCCCCAACCGATACCAGACCAACTGCGATATCGCCTACAGCGATAAGGCCGATCGCTACCCGGTGCCGGCCTTTTCGCGCGCCGCCCGTTCGAATGTTAATGATGGGCAGGGAAGGAGACGGCCATTGATAATCGATTTCCCGATGGTTCCATCCCCTGCTTTCCCACATGCCATTAAACCAGTTATTGCTGCTCATAAGGCTATCCCTCGCTTCGCAGCCTCACATCCAGGCTGTCTTTACTCTTATCCTATCACGTTCGATTTGCGTTCAGAACCGCCTTTAGGCGGCTTACCATGTCCGTCCAGAGACTGAGATGCGGTTGAAGGGAATCTTATTGGATTCATCGAATACTGTTAAGAAGTACAATGTTTAAAAAGGAGTGGTCACATGGCAGGTTTTTTAAATGGTCTTCTAGGCAATTTCTCAGAGGTTTCCGTCGATGAGCTCTCACGGCAGTATAGCATCTATCTGATGCCTAATGAAAAGGTGACAACCGGCTTCAAGTTGATTCGGGATACGTTCATCGTAACCGACGAAAGAATTATTCTGATCGATCATCAGGGAGTTACAGGCAAAAAAACGAGAATTGCCTCTATTGATCTGGATTCCATCTATGAAGTGACAATGGAAACCGCGGGTACTGGGTTTGACGATAGCGAACTGACCATTCACTATATTACATCCCCGTATTTCAAAGCAAACAACGTATCCACCGCAGCTTATAAATTTGAGTTTGGCAAAAAGTTCAACCTTCAGCCCTTCTATGTTGCGATCCTCACGCTGGCAACGCAAAATCGCAAACGGATTAATTCTTAGTCTTCGTATTAAAAAAAGCGTGCCCGAGAAATTCGGGCACGCTTTTTGGGGTTTACATCGATTAACCGATGGAGCCTTCCATCTCGAACTTGATGAGACGGTTCATTTCCACGGCATATTCCATTGGAAGCTCTTTGGTAAATGGCTCAATGAAGCCCATTACGATCATTTGTGTCGCTTCAGCCTCAGTTAAACCGCGGCTCATGAGGTAGAACAATTGATCCTCAGACACTTTGGATACCGTTGCCTCATGCTCAAGGGTAATGTTATCGTTCATGATTTCATTGTAAGGAATTGTATCGGATGTTGACTCGTTATCAAGAATCAACGTATCGCATTTAATGTTTGCTTTGGAACCTTGGGAGTTGCGTCCGAAGGAAGCCAGACCGCGGTAGGTTACTTTACCTCCGTGTTTGGAGATCGATTTGGACACAATCGTTGATGTCGTATCCGGAGCCAGGTGCGTCATTTTCGCTCCTGCATCCTGGTGCTGTCCTTTGCCGGCTACAGCGATGGAAAGAACCATCCCTTTAGCGCCGCGGCCTTTCAGCACAACCGCTGGATACTTCATTGTCAGCTTCGAACCGATGTTGCCATCGACCCACTCCATCGTAGCTCCTTCTTCTGCAACCGCACGTTTCGTAACGAGGTTGTAGATGTTCGGCGCCCAGTTTTGGATCGTTGTGTAACGAGCGCGGGAGTTTTTGAGACATACAATCTCAACAACCGCACTGTGAAGGGAGTTCGTGCTGTAGATAGGAGCTGTACAGCCCTCTACGTAGTGCACGAAGCTTTCTTCGTCCGTGATGATCAGCGTACGCTCGAATTGACCCATGTTCTCGGAGTTGATACGGAAGTAAGCCTGCAATGGCACTTCACATTTAACGCCTTTTGGCACGTAGATGAAGGAACCGCCGGACCATACGGCACTGTTCAGCGCAGCGAATTTGTTATCGCTTGGCGGAATAATGGTGCCGAAATATTTTTTGAATAGCTCAGGGTGTTCACGAAGAGCCGTATCCGTATCTGTGAAGATAACGCCTTGATCTTCGAGCTCTTTTTGCATGCTGTGGTAAACAACTTCGGACTCGTACTGTGCGGATACACCTGCGAGGAATTTTTGCTCCGCTTCAGGGATACCCAGTTTGTCAAACGTTTCTTTAATTTCAGTCGGCACTTCTTCCCACGTTTTACCTTGTTTCTCGGACGGTTTCACGTAGTACTGGATGTCGTTAAAATCAAGATCATCCATGTTGCCGCCCCAACGAGGCATCGGCATTTTGAAGAACTGCTCCAAGGATTTCAGACGAAACTCCAACATCCAATCCGGTTCGCCCTTCATTCTGGAGATTTCTTCAACGATTTCACGAGTTAAGCCTTTTCCCGATTGGAAAATCGCTTTATGCTCATCTCGGAAACCATATTTATAATCTTCGAGATCTGGCATTTGTTTTGCCATGGTTAATTCCTCCTTAACGTAATGGTATGACCATCTTATTGCCGTGTTCTATGCAAGCGCGTATGCGTCAATGATCGGTCTTTTGGGTATGTTCAATACCTTTGCGGAGCGCGTTCCACGCCAGGGTCGCACATTTGATCCGCGCCGGAAACTTATTCACCCCGGATAAAGCTTCTATATCTTCATATTCAAATTCTACAGGTTCGCCCTTCATCAAGCCAGAGAAATCTTCAGCCATTTTCAGCGCCTCTTCGATCGTCTTGCCTTTCACGGCATCCGTCATCATCGAAGCGGAGGATAGCGAGATCGAGCAGCCTTCCCCAGTGAACTTGGCCTGCTTCACGATTCCGTTTTCCACTTGCATTTGCAGTGAAATTTTGTCGCCGCAAGTAGGGTTGTTAAGATCGATGGTCACCGCTTCGCCTGACTCAAATTTTCCCCGGTTGCGAGGCGTTTTGTAGTGATCCATAATGACTCTGCGGTATAAATCATCCAATTGCATGGCCAAAGTACTCCTTTGTTTTTTGTAAGGCCATCACAAGACGGTCAATATCTTCTTCCGTATTATATAGATAAAAGCTTGCACGCGCCGTGCTGCTGACCTCAAGCCATCTCATCAGAGGCTGAGCGCAGTGGTGGCCTGCACGAATAGCTATGCCCTCTGCATCCAGTACGGTTGCCACGTCATGCGGATGCACATCGCCCAGATTGAACGTTACGAGTCCCGCACGATTGCTCGATGGGCCGTAAACTGTCAGATCCTCGATCTGCGTCATGCGTTCCATGGCATAATTCGTGAGCTGAATATCGTGTTTGAAAATATTGTCCATACCGACTTCTTGCAGAAAATCAATCGCCGCGCCTAGCGCAACAGCTCCACCGATGATCGGAGTCCCGCCTTCAAATTTCCAAGGCAGTTCCTTCCATGTCGACTCATATAGATCCACATGATCGATCATCTCGCCGCCGAATTCAGCCGGCTCCATGCTTTCCAGCAAGGCCTTCTTGCCATACAATGCCCCAATTCCGGTCGGTCCACACATTTTGTGACCGGAAAGCGCATAAAAGTCGCAATCCAAATCCTGCACATCCACCTTCATGTGCGGCGTGCTTTGTGCGCCGTCGACCATCATCTTCGCACCATGCTTATGCGCGATTTGAGCGATCTCTTTGACCGGGTTGATGACGCCCAGAACGTTGGAAACATAGACGACAGAAACGATTTTGGTACGGTCTGTAATCGTATTTTCTACATCTGCCAGCGAAATCGATCCATCGGGTTGCAACGGGATATATTTTAAAGTGGCGCCTGTTGCCTTAGCGGCTTGCTGCCATGGAATCAAATTGCTGTGGTGCTCCATGGGCGTGAGGACGATTTCGTCGCCCTCGCGCAGCACCGCTTTGGCATAGCTGCTCGCCACAATATTGATGGCTGTTGTCGTGCCTCTGGTGAAAATAATTTCTTGCTCGCTGGATGCGCCAATGAACTTAGCAACTTTCGCTCTAGCTCCTTCGTACGCATCTGTTGCCCGGGAACCCAGGGTATGAACACCGCGATGTACGTTCGCATTGTCCCATTCATAGTAATGCTTCAGTGCCTCAATCACCTGAATGGGCTTCTGGGAGGTTGCAGCGCTGTCCAAATACACCAAAGGATGACCGTTCACTTCTTGTTTTAGAATGGGAAAAAGTTCACGTATCTCGGCTGTATTCATTGTCCCAGCTTCCTCTCCACTAAGCTTTGCAGCTGTTCTTCAACGCTCTTAATCGGAATTTCGGAAACGACAGGCGCCAAGAATCCGTAAATAATTAAGCGCTGAGCCTCTTCCTTCGTAATACCGCGAGACATCAAATAGTGAACTTGCTCGGCATTCACTTGACCAACGCTCGCCGCATGGCCTGCTTTTACATCATCTTCGTCAATCAGAAGAATCGGGTTCGCGTCTCCGCGTGCTTTCGGGCTGAGCATCAACACTTTCTCCGTTTGCTGCCCGTTGCAGCCTGTCGCGCCTTTCTCAATCTTCGTGATGCCGTTGATGATCGCCGTAGCGCCGTCTCTCATGACAGCACGCGTAATCATGTCGCTCGTCGAAGCTTTGCCCCAGTGAACGGCGCGTGTCGTTAAGTTCAGCTTCTGCTCTTGCGTACCGACACAGATCACTTTGGCATCGGAGTCGGAGCCATTGCCTTTAAGAATAGACGTCGTGTCCGACATCGTATTGCCATAGTTCATTTCGCCTACAACCCAAGCAATGCTTGCATCATTGTCAAGAATCGCACGGCGGTAAGTCAAGTCCGTCACGGACTCTTCGAAGTTGTGAACGGAAGCGTAATTCACGCGTGAGCCCGGCTTCGCGAATACTTCAACGATGCCGTTCTGTACTTGCTCTGCTCCTGAAAGGGAGGATACGAAGTTATCCACGTAGGAAACGGAGCTGAATGGCTCAGCGACGATCAGCACGTGCGGAGCAAATGTCGCTTCGGCATCATCCGTAACAAACAGCGCTTGAAGCGGAACTTCCACGCGAACGTCTTTCGGTACGTAGATGAAAATACCGCCGTTCCAAAGCGCAGCGTGCAAAGCTGTCACTTGATTTTCATTCGCTTCGACTGCTTTCATGAAGTAAGGCTTCACCAGATCTGCGTGATCGCGAATCGCCGTTTCCAAATCGGTGAAAATAACGCCTTGCTTCTTGAGTTCTTCCGAAACCTGGCTGTAAACGACACCGGAGTTGCGTTGTACGATCAGGTTATCCGAATTCGTCAGGCCTTTGGCAACTTCCGGTAAAGTTTCTAGGGAAGCCAAAGGGGCTTGCGTTTTATAGGAACCGTAGGAGGAAATGCTCCAACGATCGATTCTTGTTTTTTCAAGCGTAGGTAACTCCAAAGAATTCGCCAACGCCAGCCCCTCCGTACGAAGGGCAGTCATCCATTCCGGCTCTTGCTTGCTGCGGGAGAGCTCGATGACAGCATTGGAATCTATGGAAAGTTGTGTTTGAGTGCTCATGTTTTCCTCCATTTATAAGGATCTTTGATCGGAGATCAAAGTCTCTCCTCTCTTAGTACTTCGGCGCAGTCGTGTTCATTGGGACTTTGAATTCTTCCTCGTCCTGACCAACGGTTTCATCCACAATGCCGAGTTCTTCTTTGATCCAGTCGTAACCTTCCGCTTCCAGACGCTCAGCCAGCTCCGGACCGCCGGATTTCACGATGCGACCTTGCATCATAACATGTACAAAATCAGGTTTAACGTAGTTAAGCAGGCGTTGGTAGTGCGTAATGATCAAGAAGCCGCGCTCTTCGCTGCGCATAGCGTTAACGCCTTCCGCAACGATACGCAAAGCATCGATATCCAAACCGGAGTCGATTTCGTCAAGAATAACGAATTTAGGCTCAAGCAAAAGCATTTGCAGAATTTCGTTCCGTTTCTTCTCGCCGCCGGAGAAGCCTTCGTTCAAGTAACGGTGCATAAATTCCGGGTTCATTTCAAGCTGTTTCATTTTCGCTTCCATTTGGCGGATGAACTTGATCAAGGAGATCTCGTTGCCTTCGCCACGGCGTACGTTGATTGCGCTGCGCAAGAAGTCGGCGTTCGTTACGCCTGTGATTTCGCTTGGGTACTGCATAGCCAAGAACAAGCCAGCGCGTGCTCTTTCGTCAACAGCCATTTCAAGAACATCTTCGCCATCCAAAGTTACGGAGCCTTTCGTCACTTCATATTTCGGGTGACCCATCAGCGCGGATGCCAATGTACTTTTACCAGTACCGTTCGGTCCCATGATCGCGTGAATTTCTCCGCCTTTAATCTCAAGACTAAGACCTTTCAAAATTTCCTTTCCTTCGACGTTCGCTCTAAGACCGTCTATTGTAAAAGTTGGTGAGTTTGCCATTTTCATTAAGCCTCCATAATGTTTAAATGTACTGGAAAAACGACAATCATAAGGTGATTATCATTGATTCTCATTAGAATAATTCTATTATAACTTACTATGTCAAATCAAGAAAGGGCCATTGCATGAAAATGGTGGTCATTTTGTGAAACTCCTGCCTTTTATTGCGACAAAGCGCGTTTGATTTCAGCAATTTGCGCAGCGAATTCCTCATCGCTCAGCACAGGAATCAACGCTGATTCATGCGGTGTTTCAGCTCCCAGCTCGATCCATGACTTGCAGCCGATATAAGCTTGTTCAATGGGGATATGTAAAGGTTCTGCTAATTGATATACTCTCAAAAGCATAAGATGCAGCGGATTTTTACGTTTCCACTTCAGCCTTTCTTCCGTGAAATTTTCCGTCCAAATGTGAAAAGGATACAGCTTATTCAGCAGCTCGCCATCGCTGATTTCAATATCCTCAACCATCCGGGCGTAGGAACTGATCTTGACATGCTCATCCTGCGCGCTCCAACCGGCCAGAGTCTCATCAATCACCTCGCGAAAATTTTCCTTCAGCAATTCCTTTCTCTGATGTTCATAGGTCGGATAAAGAAAAAAGTCATTGGAAACGACTTGAAAATCCCTCGTCTCTTCAACAATACCTCCTTTGCGCATAATAAAAATTTGCGTTCCGTCTTCCAGTGCTTTAACAGCCGATGCCCATTCTTTCAAGGCCTTTGGTTTATCCACACCCGCCAACTCCTCGTTCACCCAATAATCAATTTATTATAAGGAATTCCGAGGCGCAAAACAACATTTCATGAAAGCACGAAAAGAAAGGGATGGCTCTCAGGCCATCCCTAAGCGTACTTATTTAACATCTTCGGCGTAATACGATTGATGTATACGGGCAAACTGTTCTTGATTTTGTTTCATCGGATTCGGATCTTCATTCTTTTGGGGAGCATCCGCCTCAAAAGCCATGAATAACAAGAAGAAGCACGCGGCCATTACCAGCAGCACATTCAGGATTTTCATCATCATCAGATCCTCCGAAGCGATTTTGCTACCAGTATAGCTTAGTATGATTAAACTTATGTTTATTCAGCTTGAAGTTTTTGTAAACCTAGCCGAGAAACGATTGCAGCATCCAGCGGTGTTTCTCCAGCGATGTTTGGATAGCGAGCAGCATATCCGACGTCGTTTCGTCTTGGACTTCTTCACAGGCTTGCATGCCGGCTTTTAACTCCTGCGTCAGGATCGTAAAATCCTCGATGACGGCTTCGACCATTTTCGTTGCCGTTTCGGTTCCCGACGCTTCTTTCAAAGAGGACAGCTCGATATAGGCTTTCATTGTAGCCGCAGGCTTACCGCCAATCGAAAGCAGCCTTTCAGCAAGCTCATCGATGTGCAGCGCCGCTTCATTGTAGAGTTCTTCAAATTTTACATGCAAAGTGAAGAACTGGCTGCCTTTTACATACCAATGGAAGTTATGAAGCTTGATAAACAGCAAGCCCCAGTTTGCAATTTGCTTGTTGAGTACGGTTTGAATCGATTGCGCAGATGTTATCGTTGTCGTTGCCATGAATATGCCTCCTAATAGTGTGGTTATCGGTGCAGCTTGTACACGTTAATTTGCGTTATAAAGGCTAATTTTATGTAATTTGTGCAACATTTCCGAAGAGAGTATTTCAAGCGGCACCTTTTTGTCTTATACTAGGAAAAGATGATTAATACACAGTAAAATAGTTGGAATTAATTCCAATGACTCATAGGAGGGAATGCCATGTCTACTTATCATCCTTTAAGTGAAGCTCAAGCGATCGAATACGCCCGCCAAATCCCGGACTTGTTTCAACCGGGAGCGGAGCTGGCCAGCCACGAAATCGGCGACGGCAACTTAAATCTCGTTTTTCGCATTTCGGAAAAAGCTTCCGGAAAAAGCATTATTTTAAAACAGGCTCTTCCTTATGCCAAAGTTGTCGGCGAATCCTGGCCGCTAACGCTGGATCGGGCGCGTATTGAGAGCGAAGCGCTTTTGATCGAGGAAGGGTTAGTTGCAGATCTGGTGCCGCATGTGTACGCTTATGACGCAGATCTCGCCCTTACGGTTATGGAGGATTTAAGCGATCATGTCATTATGCGCAAGGGGCTTATCGAACGGAATCAATACCCGCTGTTTGCCGAACATATCGGCCGGTTCTTAGCGAATACACTGTTCTTCACTTCGGATTTAGGCAAAAACCAGCAGGAAAAGAAAATTCAACAAGGCCGTTTCATCAACCCCGAGCTGTGCAAAATTACAGAGGATTTGATTTTCGACGATCCGTACCGCGATGCCGAGACGAACAACATTGAAGCTCAGATCCGCGATGCGGCCGAACAGCTTTGGTCAGACAGCGAGCTTAAATTTGAAGTGGCGATCCTTCGCCAGAAATTTCTGACGAACGCGCAAGCGCTGCTTCATGGCGATTTGCATACGGGAAGCATTTTCATCAAACCGGATTCCACCAAAGTCATCGATCCGGAATTCGCCTACTATGGACCCATGGGCTTTGATATCGGCGCTGTGCTGGCGAATCTTATCCTTAACTTCGCCGGGCAAGAAGGTTGGAGCCTTGATCACGAAAGCCGTCAAGCGTACCGTGCCTATTTATTGCAAACCGTGAAGGACGTATGGACGCATTTCGAAGCTAATTTCCGCGCTTTGTGGAATGAGCATGGTGTGGATCGTGTGTTCCAAACGCCGGGCTATCAGGATTATTTCCTCAAAAATCTGCTTCAGGATACGGCCGGCTTCACCGGGGCCAAAATGGTGCGCCGCATCGTCGGACTTGCTCATGTCGCAGATATTGATAAAATTGAAGACAGCGCCGCAAGAGAGCGTGCTCAACGCTTGGCATTAGCGATCGGCACTGCGTTTATCCGCGCAAACCGCCAAGTAGCTTCGATCGATGAGCTTATTGCCATCGTCACCAAAGAATCAGCAGTAGAAAGAGGATTTGTTCTATGACTAACACGAACTTAGACGTACAGAATTTAGGGGAGCAAGGTGCCTTGCAATCCTTGCGTTGGAATGGACAGCAGCTTGATCTGTTAGATCAACGCTTGCTGCCGGAAGAGATTGTTTATTTGCCGCTGGAAACGCCGATTGAGGTGTGGGAAGCGATTCGTCATTTGAAGGTTCGCGGCGCTCCGGCCATCGGAATCGCCGCCGCGTATGGCGTTTACCTCGGCATCCGCAGCTCGGATGCTGCCGTGGACGGGCTTCTGGAGGAAGTACAGAAGCAAGCGGACTACCTGGCGACGTCGCGTCCGACAGCCGTGAATTTGTTCTGGGCGCTCGACCGGATGAGAGCGCAGGCAAGCACTTTGGCAGCGGCCGGCGTTAGCCCGGCTGCCTTCAAGGCAGCGCTCCTCGACGAAGCGCAGAAGATTCAAGCGGAGGACGAGGAGACCAACCGCCTGATCGGCGAACACGCGCTGGCGCTGTTCGAGGATGGCTTCGGCGTGCTGACGCACTGCAACGCCGGCGGTTTGGCGACAGCCAAGTACGGCACGGCGCTAGCGCCGTTCTACTTGGCTAAAGAAAAAGGCGTGAACCTGAAAGTGTTCGCGGATGAGACCCGGCCCGTGCTGCAAGGCGCGCGGCTCACGGCCTTTGAACTGCAGCAAGCCGGCGTCGACGTGACGCTGATCTGCGACAATATGGCCGGTGCGGTCATGTCCAAGGGCTGGATCCAGGCGGTCATCGTCGGAACCGACCGCGTCGCGGCAAACGGCGACGTGGCTAACAAAATCGGCACCTACAGCGTGGCCGTTTTGGCGAAGGCGCACGGCATTCCATTCTACGTGGCGAGCCCGATTTCCACGATCGATTTGAACACGCCTACGGGCGGGGATATCCCGATCGAAGAGCGCCATGAGGATGAAATCACGCAAGGCTTCGGCAAGCGCACAGCTCCGCAAGGCGTCAAAGTGTTCAACCCTGCTTTCGACGTCACGCCGAACGAATATGTGACTGCGATTATTACGGAAAAAGGCATCGTTCGCGCTCCTTATGCAGAGAACTTGCGTAAGCTTTTCGAATAGATTGCAACAAGGACGAACGCGTTTGTCAAGGTAGATGCGAAGCAAAAGTATAAAACTTATACTTTCTTATCTAATGAAAAAAGGCTGTCCCAACGCAGAGATGCAGAATCTGCGCGGGAACAGCCTTTTTTTCTTTATCCATGCATGCGGTCACGGTCACGATAACGGTTCGGCGTGACGCCGTGCGCTTTTTTGAAAACGTAATGCAAATAATTGCTGGACGCAAAGCCGCTCTTTTCAGCGATTTTCTCCAGCGTCATGGTCGTTTGCAGCAGTTCCGCACACACATGTTTCAAACGGACTTGCTCCAAATATTCAGAGAAGGAAATGTTCGCCTGCTCCTTGAAAATGCGCTGAAGCTGTCTCGAAGAAATCTGCAGCCGTTCGGCCACGCCTTCAAGCGTTAACGGACGCCCGAAGTTGTCCTCGATGAACTGCACTGCGAGCTGGTAGCGATAGCTTTTCATATCGCGCGCCGGCAGGTTAAGACCATGATGATCCGCTTTGTATGCGCCAATCGTTCTGAGCAGCATTTGGATAATCGATTGTTTAATGATCGTATACTGGCCGAGCTGATTGTCCCGCCAAGCTTCATAGGCGACCAGAAAGCATTTCATCGCTTCCTGGCGGTCAAATGCAGGGACATGCGGAAGCTCGCTTAGCTGCTTCACACAAGCTTCTGCCTCAGCGATCTCCCAAGCCTCTCCCCAGGACTGAGCCCCATGCCCGGCATCTCCGGCCGGCTCAGCCTCGTCCAGCTTCACAAAATCAACATGAAGACAGAGCTCATCCATCTTCTCGTGCTCATCTGCTTCTTGACGGTGCGAGACGCCGGGTCCTGTGAGGTACAGCATTCCTTCCTGCAGCGGGTGCGTAACCCCTTCCAGGATAACTTTGCCTTTGCCGCTGGGAATATAATGAAACTCGAACTCGGAATGATGATGAAAATCAATAACCGTTCCGGCCGGAAAGGAGGTCAAATGACAGCGAAGTACACGGATTCCGTAAGAACCCCACCGAAATCTTAAATCCAAGCGATCAAGCGCCGTTGGATTTTCCAGCATCGGTTCAAAGTAAAAGGGCTGACTCATGCTGAACCTCCTTTCATCCTTCACAGCTCTTACTGAGCCAGGGAATCAATGCGTATTTGCTGTTTGGCTTGAACGGAGCGGTTGGAAGCCTCCATCAGCATCGTTAAGTCCACAGCCAGCTGAATATTTTCAGTGGCTTTCGTCCCGTTTTGAATATGGGATACCCATTGATCAAAAGCAGACGGTTTTTCTTTCGGGCCGTTCTCGTAAGCTACCCAGCCATTGCTTGCTTCCGCCAGCTTTTTCGTACGGAGCAGCACTCTGCCGTCATGATCGGAGTACAGCACGCTGCCTTCGGTACCATGAACTTCAATGACGAATGGCGAATGGGCGTTCACAAATCCAGCCTCAACGATGCCCAGGGCGCCATTTGCGTATTGAAGCGTCGCTACGGCATTATCTTCAACTTCTCTACCTGTCACATAGCCGTAAGCAGCGCTTACAGACTCAGGCAGACCAAGGAATAGACGCGTCAGATACATTGGATGACAACCAAGATCGATTAACGCGCCGCCGCCGCATTGTTCGGCATTGTAGAAATGCTCAGGCAGCCACCCTTTCGGATTCGCTTCCGTGGAAATGCCCCCGTTATGGGATAAACGGGCACGAACGAGCGTAATCGGTCCCAGCAGTTCCTTCTCGATAATTTCTTGAATTGCCAATGTATACGATGGATTCAAACGCGGCAATGAAACCGTCAAGGTTACGCCTGCTTCATTTACCGCATCCAAAATCTCATTCACTTCATGCAAAGTCGGAGCAATTACTTTCTCGGTGAAAATATGTTTCCCTGCCTTGGCAGCCGCCACCATGACATCGCGATGCAGGTTGGTTGGCGTGTCGACAACGACGCCGTCAATGTCCTTATTTGCCAGCAGTTCTGCCAAATCCGCGTAAAAAGCTACACCACGCTGCGCTGCTTCCGCTTGTCCGCGTTCAGGAATTTCGTCCCAAACGGCCACAATCTCGGTATCTTTGTGCTCGGTAACCTGCTTCGCATAATCTCTTGCATGCACGTGCCAAAAACTTAACATCGCTACTTTAATCATGTTAACCTCCAAATAAGTGACTTAGATTCATAATAACATGCCTTTGCAGCTTGATAAATTTCGAATTAGCGACAGAAGAGGGTGCAGAATTACGACATCATTATCACTTGCTTGCAGGTACGGCGTTATAGTATTCTTCCATGGTCATCTTTTTGGCGACGATATCCTTAGCCGTATCTACGCCCACATAACGAATATGCCACGGCTCATATTGATACCCAGTAATAGCTGCTTTTCCTTGCGGATAACGGATAATAAACCCGTACTCAGGCGCGTGCTTCTCCAGCCAGACCGCTTCCTTCGTCCCTCCAAAACAATCCTCCGCCGCACACTTCCCGTCGCTGCCTGTTACATCGATAGCCAGTCCCGTTTCATGCTCGCTCGTTCCCGGTACTGCGCTGTAGGTTTTGGCTTTCTCCTCGCCATCTTTCTGCACGTAGCGCTGGAAAACCGACTTCTGCGTGGCATATGAACGATAGGCGGAGACTCCGGCCAAACTAATGCCATCTTTTTTCGCTCCGGCAAAAAGCTTCTCAATCGCTGTCGCCGCAACGCTTCGCATCTTCCGTTTCTCTACTTTCTCCGTAAATGTAAATGGAATATCCGGATATACCAAATCGGTTGGCTCGTAGCTCGATGGCAGCGAGAATTGCTTATTCACAAGAACCGTTACGCTTTCCGGCTTGGCGATGACTTGCACGGCGTCGCTTTTGGAAGGCGTGCCGGAGGACTTCGGCGATGCGGCTGGGCTTTGAGCCGGCTTCGAGCTTGCTTGCGGAGAAGCCGCTGCCGTTGCAGACGACGTTGGGGTCGGGCTTGCCGCGCCAAGCGAAGGCGTCGAAGCGGCCGTTGCTGCTGTGCTCGATGGCGGACTGGCGCTGGATTTCACTTCCTCTTTGCTGCTGCAGCCTGATACTATGGATATCGCTACCAGCAGGGTTAGCGAGTATTTCATCTTTTTGTTCATGATCGATTGAATGCCTCCTCCAAGTAAAAAACAGTCACACAAGCCCAAACGACTTCTTCGTCCTGTCAGGACGGGCGCGTTTGTCAAGGTAGATGCGAAGCAAAAGTATAAAACTTATACTTTTTTATCTACTGAAATAGACTTCACGTTCAAAATAAAAGTTGCATGACGTCAAACTTCAATTTTCAAACCCAAATTTCAATTTCCATTTTCAACATAAAAAGACTGCCATTTAGGTTTTGCGCCCAAATCGCAGCCTTCTCATATTTTATGCGGAAAAAGTTGTGGTTACAAGTTTTGACCTGTTTCCAGCGTCACTCTTAAGCTTGGCTTGCAGCAATTGCCTGCTCCAAATCATAAATGATATCTTCAATTGCTTCTGTACCGACCGATAGACGAATAAGTCCAGCCGTTACCCCAGCAGAAATTTGTTCCTGTTCATTCAATTGCGAGTGCGTCGTGCTGGCCGGATGGATAATGAGCGATTTGGAATCCCCGACATTGGCTAGATGGGAGAAAAGTTCAACGGAATGAATCAGCTTCTTCCCTGCTTCTACGCCACCTTTGATTTCAAAGCTCAGGATCGCCCCTTGCCCTTTAGGCAAATACTTCTGAGCAAGCTTATGGGAAGGATGGCTCTCCAGTCCTGCATAGCTAACCCACTCCACGGCATCATGAGACTCTAAAAATTGCGCCACTTTCAAAGCATTCGAGCTATGGCGTTCCAAGCGCAAATGCAGCGTCTCCAGCCCTTGCAGGAGCAGGAACGAGCTGTTCGGCGAAAGCGATGCGCCTAAATCGCGAAGCAATTGGACTCGTGCTTTGATGATGTAAGCGATAGGCCCAACCGCATCGGTGTACACAACACCGTTATAGCTCGGATCCGGCTTCGTCAAGCCTGGGAATTTGCCGCTCGCCGCCCAATCGAATTTGCCTCCGTCAACAATGACGCCGCCGATGGTCGTTCCGTGGCCGCCAATAAATTTGGTTGCCGAATGTACGACGATATCAGCCCCGTGCTCAATCGGTCTAAGCAGATAAGGGCTCGGGAACGTATTGTCAACAATCAATGGAATGCCATTCTCATGAGCAATCGCCGCTACAGCTTCGATATCGAGAATATCCCCTTTAGGATTGCCGATCGATTCTGCATATACCGCTTTGGTTTTATCGGTAATGGCACTGCGGAAGTTTTCCGGGTTGCTGGAATCAACAAACTTAACGGTAATTCCCAGCTTCGCCAGCGTATTCGCAAATAAGTTATAAGTTCCGCCGTACAAGGATGCAGCTGAAACAATTTCATCTCCGGCTCCAGCAATGTTCAAGATCGCGAACGTAATAGCCGCTTGACCCGATGCTACAGCCAGGGCTGCCGGAGCGCCTTCCAAAGCGGCAATCCGCTTCTCGAAAACATCCGTCGTCGGGTTCATAATACGCGTATAAATGTTGCCGAATTCTTTGAGCGCGAATAAATTAGCCGCATGATCCGTATCGTTAAACACGTAAGACGTCGTTTGGTAAATCGGAACAGCTCTTGAGTTGGTGGCCGGGTCGATCTCCTGACCTGCGTGTATGGCTAATGTTTCCGGTAAATACTGACGTTTGGAATCTGACATTGCACATGCCTCCTTGGACGATGGATGATTTGATTTCCTCTAAAATCGATAATTCCTACTGGATTAGTATGTATTTATTCTAATGGAAATATCTAGCTATAGTCAATATACCACAAAGGGATTTTTTTTCTATAGTAATCTATCTATCGTTATCTCTAGTACATGTGCTTAGAATAAAAAAAAGGAGCCAATCGGCTCCTTTTCCATTTTTTATCACGCTATTCCTATTCACCGTACTAAAGTATCTTGGACAAAAAGGCTCTCGTGCGCTCTTGCTGCGGATTTTCGAAAATTTGCTGAGGGCTGCCTTCTTCGACAATGACGCCCTGCTCCATAAACATCACGCGATCTCCAACTTCACGGGCGAAGCCCATTTCATGGGTTACGACAACCATCGTCATCCCTTCTTTGGCCAACTGCTTCATAACGGCAAGCACTTCTCCGACCATTTCGGGGTCCAAAGCGGATGTCGGTTCATCGAACAGCATAATCTTCGGCTCCATCGCGAGTGCACGGGCAATCGCAACACGCTGCGCCTGACCTCCGGAAAGCGAATCCGGACTCGCGTTGGCTTTGTCAGCCAGCCCAACTTTCGCGAGCAGCTCCATCGCTTTTTTGCGCGCTTTATCTTCTGGCCATTTGCGCACTTGAATCGGTGCCATCATAATATTATCGATGACCTTCATATGCGGGAACAAATGAAAACGCTGGAACACCATGCCTAGCTCCATGCGGATCTCATTGATTTTATTGGCCGGATCCATAATGTCTTTGCCCTCAATCTTGATAGAACCCCCATTTGGCTGCTCTAACAGATTCAAACAACGCAAGAATGTCGATTTTCCCGATCCTGACGGACCGATCACAACCAGAACCTCCTGGCTTTGAATATCGGCAGAGATATCTCGCAAAACGACATTATCGCCGAATGCTTTCTTCAGATTTCTAACTTCGATCATTGCGGTCATAGCTCTACACTCTCCTTTCAACATAGCTAAGCAGCTTGCTTAGAGAATAAGTGAGAATGAAATAAATAAGCGCAGCAGTCAAGTACGGCTCCCAAACTGCGAAATATTGACTGCGCATCGCATTGGACCAATACATCAATTCAGGTGCAGCAATAACCGCGAACAAGGAAGAATCCTTAATCAGCACAATAAACTCATTCCCAAACGGTGGAATCATACGCTTAATTGCTTGCGGTAAAATGATCTTCTTCATCGTTTGAAAATGGGTCATGCCGAGCGAGTGCGCAGCTTCGGTTTGTCCTTTATCGATGGACTGGATACCGGCTCTGAAAATTTCAGCCATATAGCCTGCAGAGTTCAGCGACAAAGCGACAATAGAAGCTACGATGGCATTCGTTGTTCCGAGAAACAGCGGGACGACCCCGAAATGTACGAGCAAAATTTGCACGAGCAGCGGTGTGCCGCGGAAAAAGTTTACATAGATGCTGGCCGGCCATCTTAAATAACCGCGGTGCGACATTTTACCTAAGCCAACAGCCAGTCCCAACACAGAGCCGAGACAGATGGAAAAAATGGATATGCCAATGGTCCAAAGCGTACCTTTTAATAAAAGCGGTATATATTCAATGATGATGTCAAAACGAAAGTTCATTCCACACTTCCTTCCTTGTCATTTAAGCTGTGAACAGAACAACAGCATGCGCAAGGGATAACGTCACGCATGCTGTTTGATTCTTATTTTTGTTCAAGCAACTTTTTGGTGTCTGGGTCTTGACCGAACCATTTTTTGTATACTTTCGCGTAAGCCCCGTTTTCAATGACTTTTTTGATAGCCGGGTCAAGCTTCGCTTTAAGCTCGCTGCCTTTTGGAAGCAGAATCCCGTAGTATTCGGATTCAAAGTTTTTAGGATCGGAAATAGTAACGAATTTCTTATTCGGATTATTTTTCACATATTCACGAACGATAGCAACATCCGCGACAACCGCGTCTACGCCGTTATTTTCCAGCTCCATCAGTGCCAGCGTGTTGTTATCCAAACGTTTCAAAGATTTATTGTTATCGCCCATGATCTTGGTCATCAAAATATCCGCAGTCGTCGAGATTTGAACAGCGACTTTCTTGTCTTTCAGATCTGTCGCACTTTTGATTGGACTGCCTTCTTTGACAAGAATCATGTTGGTTGATTCGAAATAAGGGACGGAGTAATCGTAGGATTGCTTGCGCTCATCGGTAATCGAAACGCTGGAAATGCCCGCTTGATACTCATTGCCTTGCTTCACGCTTGTCAGCATCGTGTCCCAACCAATATTCGCTACATCGTAGGAAAGTCCTGCTTCTTTCATCACTTCTGCAAGAAAATCGATGTCAAAGCCGGTCAGCTTGCCTTTATCCATATATTCCATTGGTGCATAGGCAGCATCTGTCGCAAATTTGTACTTCGTGCCTCCGCTATCTTTAGCTCCGCAACCGGTTAAACCGATGACTAGAGCTGCTGTCAAAACAAAAAACGATAACTTTTTCATTATAATTCCCCCCGTGCTATGTATGGAACGACTCATATTTTAACACCTGGTCAATAAAATGACAACGCTTAAGTTTAGAAAACTCTTCAGGAAATTGCAGGCAATCGCAGTTTTCGTTCATTTTCGTATTTCTGCACAACCGAAGCTGATCTCCTTTGTTTTTTCGCACAAAAGAAAATAGTAAAACGCCTGGAACTTAAGGTTCCAAGCGTTTGATTTCCATCATTGACCGACCGCTACATCATTCTTAAAATGGCTTCTCTCCCCGTCATTCCGGCTATAATGCCAAGGTCTTCCGCCGTGTACGTCACCGATTCCAGCGGTGCTTCCAGAAGCTCCTCAATCGTCCGGACACCGGTTGCCCTTGCCGCGACAATATTGCGATCCCGCAAGCGCTCATTGAGCAGTGCAACGTCAAGCGCGCCGCACATAATGTAACCTTTATCCGTCGTCACTACCAGCAGCGTCGTCTTAGGCAATTTAACCTCTATCGCAATTGCAGTACGTCCCTCAAGGAGAATGGGTTCTACGCGCATCATGCTCTGCACAGCTCCTCTTTGCAGTCTTACGGTAGTATATGCGCGTGCGGCTAGTACGGTGTGACCGTGGGTTGAAAAGAATTTTTTTGGGGGTTGGGGAGGGTGGGGGTGAAACACCGTATCGGAAAAAGAAGAACCGCCAAGCGATTGTCGCAAGGCGGAAGATTAAGATATTAAATTAGATGATCATCTTTAAAAACTGATGCTAAATATCTTATTAGGTTAGTTTGAATTTCGACTTTGTTAATTAGTCAGTTAAAGATTATTGTAGGTTTTGAGTAACCAAATCGACAGCTCGTCCCGCGATTCCCACACCTCAACCTTGCTGCCGAGCATGAAGTCCTGTGCTTCCAGCAACTGCCTTGCTCGAAAAAAGCCGCCATGCGGTGAGCACTAGGCGGCTAGTGTGTGTTGGTTAAACACTGCACAATATTTTACAGACTCCGGAATGCATTTAGGGACCTCTATAAATTAGTATTTCCTGTACTTTCTCGTTTTCATCAAATTTAAATTCCACCCACACCCCATTGTCAATATACCCCAGATCCACATTAGAGATCTTCTTGATTTGTCTGTAGGATTTTTCAACATCTTTCTTACTACTACCAACTCCAACATTATATTTACCCAGTTTATAATCTGTATCAGTTATTCTAACATTAGATAATACCGCATTGCTTTTATCAAGAGGATTTATTCCAATAAAACAATAAATGTACCCTTTATAATACAATTTTAGTATAGCAACGTTTTTTTCATATACTATTTCTTCATCAATGAGTTTACCTTTCTCACTAACGATTTGATTATACAAGTGTGATGTGATACCTGTTTTCTCGAAATATTTTAATTCATACTCTTGCTTTCCATTCATAACCAGATAACTAACAATTGCAATAAATACAACGACAACGATCACTAGAAATTTGTATGTAGATGTACCCATATCTTTCCCTTCAAAAACAGTTTTAAAATACTTTATCAGATTGTGTCAGATAAGTCTTGCCGTTATTTCTATAGTATCTATAAAGTCCTTCTGGCTTTCTTTTAGAAGCTCCAAAATCATTTAGCACGTTATAGAACGCTGTTTGTTTGTCGGATAGCCTAGCATATAGATTTCCTGAAGCCCATCTTGTTAATGGATTGCCAAAAGATACGTTACCATCAAAAGCATAAACATCTCCTCCGGTTACCTTATTTTCAAGGAAAAAGCTAGCTAAATTCTCTGAAGCTACCGTCCTATGACCTGCATTACAACCTAGTAGTACGAGTTCTTTCATTTCCTTCGCGCTTAGATCATTTAAGTTTCCGATGTCAGCTCCAGAACTTGATTTCCCAGTTATGGATAGAGCATTATCACGAGTACCATCTTGCAATAGAATAGCTTTGTAAGACATGTGAGTGTAAATAACCACTGTATCTATGCTTACTGACGCTTCATCTTCTATTCCCATAGAATTCCACGAAGAAATAAAATCTTCAACGCTATTTACTAATTTGAGATGAACTTTCTCACCTTTTTCCTCTAGAACTTTTTTCTGATACTCTGCCTGTTCACTAAAGTCAGAATCTGGATTCGTTGTATACAGAACGTAGCTATCATTACCTGAAGGATCTACCCTGATCAATGGATTGTTTTGAACATAGGCATACAAATTCAAACTAAGCGGATTATCAATCTGCCCTTCATACGTATCTTCATTAATAAAACGCCCCATCGACGGATCATACCATCGAGCCCTTAGATATTGCAGCCCAACCTTATCATCCATCATCTCGCCACTATACTTAAACAGCTGTGGCAGATTTTCTTGCTGGCTGACAATGTTCCCCCAAATGTCATACGAGTATGAATTCAGCTTCGTATTACCCGTACTGTCCATAAGGTTCACCACGTCCCCATGACCATTCCGAAGATAATAAGCCTTTCCTTGACCATCCTCACGTGCAATTAGCCCCTGGCCACGTATATAACGAGCTTTAAGCGTTGCAACGCCACCAACTACTCTTCCTTCCGCTATTACCTGATCTCCATCCCAATAGTAACGTGTAGTCTGCCCATTCTCTCTTCGTTCCCATAGTAGCCCATCACCATTATATTTATATGTGACGTTACCACCACTAGTCAGAGCTACATTGGTAAGACGATCACGTTTGTCAAAGGTACGCTTCGAGTCAGGACTATCGAATGGAATGCTCGTCGTCATGCTTGTGCGATTGCCACGATTATCATATCCGTAAGTCTCGTTAAACTGATCGGAGGTTGAGATACGATTTAATTGATCATACGAAAAATTGTTTGTAACTGCTGGATTTGCACCTTGTTGCTCTGTCTTTGTCTCTTGATTGCCATTGTTATCATACGTATAACTAAACTTGTTTAACACAGTACCAGCTGCGCTTTTTTCCGTAAGGCTGCCAATACGCATTCCATCATAGTCAAAGACTGATGTAACTCCATTACGCTGTGTGATCTGCTTCAACAAGCTATTGTTATAATACGTATATCTTGCATCGTAATCTGTAGTCTTTTTTGTTTCAGTGTCTTTTAGAAAATCAGGGGAAGGAGCTACGATATCCAAACGATTACGTGAATCATAATGATAGTACGTATTAACCCCAAACGGATCATTCATCACAAAACGATTACCCGCGGCATCGTAGTCATACTTAATCGTTCTGCCATCTGGATAGGTTTGCGTCTGTAATACTCCTGCTGTCGGTGAAAAGTCATATTTGGTTACACCTGTACCATCCGTCATTTGTGTGCGTCGTCCAGCAAAATCATACTTGAAGGAGATGGCTTCCTCACTAGTTAATGGCACCCATGAGGCATCAGTAATTTCTTTCTTTACAAGAAAGTTCCTATTGTCGAATGTATACTTAAAACTTGTATTATTTCGATCAATTAGCCCTGTTTGGTTTCCATTAGCATCATAGAAGAACTTCTCTACTTTACCATTAGCATCCTTTGTTTGAATCAAACGACCTATTTCATCGTATTTCTTCTGGTTTGTATTCAATTCCGGCGAAGGGTATGTAACCAGGAGAAGATTACCTAAATTATCATATTGATACGATGTAATCTCGTCTTTGGCATTTTTTACGCCGGTCAAATGACCTACTGTATCATAGTTATAGGTTGTTATATTTTTTTTCGGTGTCTGATTATCTGTTGCTGTCAGCACATGTCCAACATTATCAAATGTAAACGTGCCTAAAACCGTGGATTGCGTTCCACCTCCTTGCAGCTTTTTAGTTTCCTCCCTACTCGTTATGCGACCTGCGATATCTGCTATTTCCTTGATGGAATAATCCTCAGCATCTTTGCTTGTTTTCGTGTTATCAATATCATTATACATCACGCTTGTAGTTGACAGATCTGGATACGTAGTCAAATTCTGACGATTCCACTGATCATACCCATAACTCGTCTTATTCCCCAATGCATCCTCTGTGCTTGTCAATCGACCATACTGATCATAGGTATACTTCGCTTTTGATTTATAGATGCCACCTTCATTAATGCCAGCATCAACTTTCCATCCAATCGGATTCCATTTGGTAATCGACTGGACCCCAGTCTCATCCGTTTGCTGCACTTGATTCTGGAGATCAAAGTAATCTATTTTCACAAAACTGTTATCTGGGTGGATGGCTTTAGTCACGCGTCCAATGGCATCATACTCATAGCTCGTGCTGTTGGTTTTACCATCTATAAACGTTTTTAGTTGCCCGTTAGCTGTATTGTAACTATATTGTTTTGTTATTGTCGATGATGTTCCATTAGCATCCGTCACAGCAATTGTTTGTTTGGTCGGAAAAGCGCCTGAGTAAGGAACAGCTGCATTATACTCGATTTGAAAGGTTACATAACTGGATGCATCTTTCTTAACCCGCGTTTGCCAAGCATTTCCGAAGGCATCGTAATTCTCATTTATCGTTTCCTGTAAAATAGCTCCTGTTAAACTACCATCACGTACGCGTACTGTTGTTACATTCCCATGAACCGTATCACGGACATATTCCGTATACTGGGTTTGGGTAGCTGATATGGGTTTAGATACCCCGATCAGTAAATGTGACGCTGTATCATATGAATACGTCGTAGTAACACCAAGAACATCAACAGCGCTTGTTACACTCCCATAGTCGTTATACGACTGTGAAGTAGTTATCACGTTCAATTTGGCATTTCCAGACTCCGCTTTTGTTACCTTTGTGGCAATAGGCGATGTCCATTTTTTTGCTTCATCATAGGTGTAGTCTGTTGTATTCGTATACGTTTTACCACCGTATTGAGAGGTTGTCTCCACTTTCGTGTTATAGAAAACCGATGGCGTATTTTCGTCAAAATAAACTTTTTTATTTGTAAAAGTCGACTTTGTTAATCCGTCATCAATTGCAACTGAGAAAAGCAGTGGTGTAGGTGGATTGTACGAACTGCCCATATCACTTAATGGATAAGTAATATCCTTGTGGTTAGCCGTTTCTGTACTGCCATCTGTTTTAATGAATTGATCATGCCTTGACTTTATACGATATACATTATTAAAGAATTCTAATCCAATTTGCCTTTTTATCGGTGTATCTTCATACGTATAGATTGATTTAGAGCCAGTAGGATGTGTAACACCGGTCAAAAGTGCATAGGGGTTGCTAAACTCTGGAGCCCCTGTAGCAAGACTAAAAAGAGAATCCTTCAAGCTATAGTCGTATGTTGTTGCTCGCCCAACAGCATCAACCACTTGGCTAAGCAACTCTTTACCATTCTTTATTGTTTTGTTGTAAGTTATTGTTTGCGTGCCTTTTGTAAGAACAACAGAATCTGTACGATATGTGATTCTTATTGTGTTTCCGATAGCATCTGTAATGGCACTTAACACCGAACCATAAACTACATTATTTTCATACGTGAATGTCACTTTATTGTTGTACGCATCAGATATCTGAATTAACTGACCGTTCAAACTGAAGTATTGACTAATATTTTGAGTAGACTTTAACACATACTCTGATGAAATTCCATTGACAGACACTGTTCTATCACTTTTAAATGTAAGATCCTTCCATGGGTAACCTATCAAGTTGTTGTTAAATTGATCAATCTTGTAAACCCCTGATCCACCAAGATGCAAATATTTAACATCAATACCGAATTCTATAGAGGAAATATCCCAGCTCCAACCTTTACCAATTGGAAACAGCTTCTCATCATATGGTTTACTTGTACCATTTATTCTTCCATAGAGTGACATCTGACTAAACTGAGACGAACCGCTGTCATATGATCTAGACAGGGTAAATCCAAGCCCATTTCTTCCAGGGAGACTTAAGTCTGCAACCTGTAAAGAAAGCCCGCCAGAAAGTGTAGAAACAGTTTCCTGATCTAGTTTAACTGAATATGGCGCTTCGTCAGGGTGCGTATTCACATAGCTGTAATCAGGTATGGGACCTGGATCAGTAGTACTAGCACTCATCATCATGGGGGTCTCATCACTTTCGTCACTCAGTTCGCTAATCACTTCGCTTTTCGCTTCTTTAGACATGTTAACAGGGTGCGGTTTCACCCTATCTAAACTTACTTTAATGTCGCCACTAGTTTTCCTTTGATCTTGCAGAGCATTCTCTGCATCTTCTAATGTATATCCCTGGTCAAGTATGCTCTGAATTTCTTCCATTGTGACCGAGAAGGTATCCTCTAGATTCTTCTTTCTTTTCTCAGTTATATCAACTAGCTTATTATCCTTGATAAACACTTCCGAGGCATAAGATATCCCACTAGCATGTGGCAAAATAGAAAGTAACAGAGCTGAGAGCAACGTAAGAGAAAGTACTCTTTTCAAAATTATATTCAAAGTATTGAAACCTCCTAGTTAGAACTAGTTGTTGTTTTGTTTGTAATGTTTCCATTGCTATCATATTGATAATTCGTTTGGACCTGCAAAGTTAACTTATTGACGTTAATTGAATAAGATGAAGTTGTACTGAAGCTACCGCCAACTCCAATGATTTTAATGAAATAGGTACTGCCAGCAGTGACATCAAACAGAACGTTCTCAGAAAAACCAGTTCCTCTTGTGCTTGATGCAATTTGATTACTATTAGAATCCAAGATGTAAACATCATAATTTAATCCACTAGGAACACTCATAGTTACTCGATCAACCCCTGTCAAAGGAGCAATATATTTAAAGTAATCTATATCTGTTGCTGTAGAGATGTTGGAGGCAATTGTCTGATTATAATTAATAACAAATGCATTCGTAGTGGAGTCGTTTGGCTCATAAGCTGAAGGGATCGATAGGTTTGTTATGTAAACCCAATTTGACCATTCATAATTATCAAAAACTCTTATTGCAAAATTCCAGCCACCGCTTGTTAATGCGCTTGTTTTATGTGTTGTTGTGGCTGAGATAATTGTTCCAGAGTCATATTCTCGTGTCGCCCAATTATCCTTAGAGCCAATTACTTGATATGAGACTTGTGGTTGATTATCTGAATCATTGTAATTCCAAGTGAAATTAAGAATATTGTCACTAAATGTTTGACCATTGATTGGTGACAATACAACGAGCGAGGGTTGATTATTCGTCTTAAAATATTTAGGTGAAGAGTATAAACTGCTAATTCCTTTGCTATCCTTCACTCGCACACTCCAATTGTAGGTTGTTCCTCTGTTGAGTATTTTATCTGGCACTGTAAATGAAGTACTACTTGAGTTAATCCAACCAGAATCGTAAACTTGCGATGCCCCATTATTGATGCTGACCTCATAAGCAGTTTGGCTATCTCCCGCATCTACATCTGAAAATGTCCATGTTAGCGTAGGTGTTATATTTTGTATAATTTCTGGCGTATTTGCCGATAGGTTGCCAGGGAGAGTATTCCCAGGTAGATTTGGCATACGATCAACCGTTGTGCTTCCTGTATACGTTATTGATGTTGTTTCATATGCATCATTAAATGTAACAGGAATGGAAGTATAAATTCCGGAAGGAATTTGATCGGTAACCATGTCCCATTGAAGAGACCATGTTTGATTTGACGCTGTATTCGAGATACTTACCGTCTTTGTAACATTTGCAATTTTTGCAGAAATTGAAACTGTATCATTATTTAGATCTGAAAATGTACCTGTTAAGGTTATTTTATTATTGCCAGCTTGATCCCATACGCTTTTATAATCATTGTTGATCGTGGCTTTAGGTGCGTAGTTGATATTAAAAATAAAATGCTTATTTGTATACGGACTGTATGACTGACCTCCGGTAATAACAACCCTTCCATCAGGAAGTGTGCTCTGAGCGAAGGCTGATGAGCTATGAACCGGCAGATCAAATAACGTTGACCAAGAATTGCTTGCTGGATTAAACAAGTAAACACTTGAATTACTTCCTCCCACATATCGATTCCATCCGGTTACAAGAACCTTGCCATCTGGTAGCGTGCTCTGACCGTGCTTTTCCATTGCTGTAGGCAGATCAGGACCTGAGTTCCAAGTATTTGATATAGGATCATAGATGTATGTTCTATAAAATGGCAGTTGACTGCCATTTTCAGTATCAGTTAAAACAGAGCCCCCAGTAACCAGTACCCTCCCATCAGACAAGGTACTTTGTTTATGATATTTAAGCGCCATTGGCAAGCTTGCTACTTTAGACCAAGTATTAGTGGTAGGGTTGTACAAATAACTGTCTTTTACGAAGAAATCACTTGAACCGCTAACCCCCCCTCCACCTGTCACTAAAACTCGACCATCATTTAAAGTGCTTTGCGCTCCATTTCCTACTTCTCTCCCAAATTCTCTGGGCACTTTTGCCACTTGAGTCCAATTATTTGCGGATGGATCATAGATGTATGCTTTTTGCGAACTTGTTAATAGAACTCTACCATCTTTAAGTGTGCTTTGTTGAGAAACTGAAAGATCTGAAGGTGCATCGGAAGCAAAGCTCCAACTATTTGTAGTGGGATTATAAATAATAGCTTTATTTAGCATTGAATTTGTCGTTCCGACCTGCTGAAATTGCACAGTATGTATGAATATACGTCCATCATTTAGCGTGCTTTGAGACGGATAGTACATATTATAAGAGAAACTAGATGTCTCTGAAAAAGAACCCGTAGGAGAAACAGCAGCGTACACGATTCCATAAACGCTACCTAACACATCTTCGTTACTTACATTTGAGGGAATCGTTGGTGAAATAACTGTTGTATTGCTTGAGGAAATATGGGAGAGACCATAGCCATATAATGGACTTTTTTGACTATTTAATTGAATGGTATCCTGATCTAAATATTGTCTTAATTTTTTTGCTTCACTATCTGGGTATTGCTCCTTAAGTATCGCAAGTGCTCCCACTACAAAAGGAGTTGCTACTGAAGTACCATTTGTTATTGAATACGTGCTATTTAAATGGGTACTCTTAATCCCAACCCCAGGTGCTACAACCTCCAAATCTTCACCTGTAGCAGAAAATGATGCCCGCTGATTAAACTGATCAACAGCACCAACCGCAATCACTGAACTATATTTTGCCGGATATTGAATCGTGTCTCCAGTACCCTCAGCATTACCTGTGTTACCTGCTGCCGCCACTAGTAGCAACCCACTCGCATATGCTTGATCAACCGCTTTATGCAGCGCTGGTGAATCGACACTCGTTGTCATACTCATATTGATAATGTCCATCTTGTTATCAACTGCCCAATCAATACCTGCTATGACGTCTGAGAGATAACCTTTGCCTTTTGAATCAAGTACCTTTACTGCATACAAATCTGCAGCCGGTGCAACGCCAACAACACCAACGTCATTATTCTTCGCTCCAATGATCCCAGCCACGTGTGTTCCATGACCAAAATCATCATCGAAAGAGGTCGTGTAATCTACAAAGGAAACTCCTCCCGCTACTGCTAAATCCTCATGATGAGTATCGATTCCCGAGTCTAGGACTGCTACTTTAACGCCTTTTCCAGTGTATCCGTTGCTCCAAGCATAGGTTGCATTAACGACTGATACGCCCCAATCCATGATTTGCGTTGATGCAGTTTGTAACTGAATATCTGGCTCGACTGACTCAACTGCGGGATCGTTCTTTAACGCTTCAATCTCATTTGCTGGGATGCTTACTGAAAGCGAAGGCGTATGCTTGTTTTCACGCTTAACTTTCCCCTTGCCCTTTTGGATTAATGACTTATTAATCTTCTTTTTGTCCTTGAAGGTAACAATAACTCTCTGTTCCTTGGTACCCGCTGCAGCAGCGTAAAAAATGGGACTTTTTTGAATCAGGTTAAATGAATTACTTGAAACGGGTTGTTGATCTACACTAGAAAATACTGAAACACCTTCTACTTTACTTTGAATAGGTGCGGCCTCAATCCCGCCAGATGGAAAGAACGAAAAGACGATAGCCCCAATCATAAGACTCGAAATAACTTGCTTCCTTTTTAACAACCATTCCATAAAATAACTCCCCTTTTAATTATTACTAATAATTACTAATTGTAAGGGATGAGCATCTTGTTAATCAGTAGGAGATACTGTCGTATTTTGTAAAATCAGATCAATTTACGCCAAAGATTTTAATTTAATCAACCCTCCATTTCCAATAATATTTCATGACGAAAATATCCTAGCCTGCGGCTAGGTCCTTGTCTAACACTATCGCTTTCCACCGCATATCCGTTCCGTTCCCTTCGCCTTACCCCGATTCGGCAGCAGGAGTCGAATGGTCTCTTCACACTTCGGACACAGCAGCCGTTATATTTACGAAAAGCGCTTTATCTCTCTGCTAGCGGACACCACGGTCCTTATTCGCCAATTTCGGGGAGAAATCACTCCCCAAGTGAGCCAGGAACAGCGCTGGTGTCCATTACATGTTCGAAGAGGCTCTTCTCCTTGAAGTAACGGCCTCTCAGTCCGTTAGCGAGGACAAAACTGCGCCTGAAGATGCTGATTTTGATCTGCAGTCCGCATATAAGTTCTGAAATGGAAAAAAAGCCCAACCAACAGTTGGACTCCTCACTCAAAGCTAGTACCGTGCCGTGCCATCCCCCCACTAACAACCAATATCCACAAGCTCCCCCTCCGTAGCCGCAACCAAATCCGCTCCCCGCAGAAAAATTTGCAGTCCCCGCCGGCCGCCGCTAATACTAACTAATTCCATCGACATAACAGTCGAATGCAGGTAAAAGGGGTACTTTTTCTTCATGCCCAGAGGAGAGACGCCTCCTCGGATGTAGCCTGTAAGCGCTTGGATATCTTTTACAGGCACCATTTCAACTTTCTTATTCCCGCTTGCTGCGGCCATACTCTTTAAGTTCAGCTCCTGATCCCCGGGGATGCAGGCTGCAAGGACACCAGACTTGTCCCCTTTTAAAACAAGCGTTTTGAATAATTGACCGGGCTGCAAGCCCACTTTATCGGCAACGGTCGCCGCATCCAATTGGCTCTCATCCCAATCGTATTCGTGCAATGAATAAACAATCTGGAGAGAATCGAGTATTCGGCAAGCATTCGTCTTGTTTGACAATCGTTTCACCTCTTTTATTATAAAACCAATCTATATTTGGGTATCATATCATGATATAGTTAAGACATGAGCAATTTCAAGGCTGCAAGGAGGCCATATGAGTCAAGGAAAATCTAACGTTACAGGTCATTTATTCACAGTGGAAATTTTAATGGAAGAGGCGACCAATGGTCTTGCGATGGAAAAGCTCCTTCATCTTCTTAACGCGCAGACTATCAAAGATTATAAGATCCTGAAGGGCATTGAGCTTGGCAAGCTAATTGAGTTGAATACGAAAAAAGAAATCTCGCCTCCCTCACATATAAGCAAAAAGGCAGCTGCGCCCCCGCCCGCTTCTCCCGTGCCACCGGCGAAGGCAGCCACGCCAAGCGAGGCCGCTGATCACATTATTAAGCAGCTCGACAGCTTCAAAACGAACAATACGCTGATACGGCTAACGGTTGTGAAAGGCCAGGGCATCAAACTAAATCTTCCCTGCCGAATCATTAATTATGACAGCAGCACTCAGAACGTTACGGTGTATCACGTAGACGAGAAGAAGGTTTATACTTTCAAATTAAACGAAATCGATGATTACGTCGCTTTCTAGCAAAAAAGAGGATGTCCCTGTCAAGGGGCATCCTCTTTTTATGATGATGTCGCCGAGCCTGATGCCGCCGCGGGGACACCATGGCTGAGCATGTTCTCTAACTCGGCGGCATCCACAGGTGGGCTGAACCAATAGCCCTGCACTTCGTTGCACCGATTTTGATGCAGGAAATGGAGCTGCTCTTCGGTTTCCACACCTTCGGCAATGACTTTCAAGTTCAAATGGTGCGTCATCGCGATGATCGTTGTTACGATAGCCGCGTCATTGGGATCCACCATAATATCGCGGACAAAGGAACGGTCGATTTTCAACTTATCAATCGGAAATTTCTTCAAATAATAGAGGGAGCTGTAGCCTGTCCCGAAATCGTCGATGCTGACGTGAACTCCCAGCTCCTTCAGTTCCAGCAAGGACTGAATGGCGTGATCGACGTCCATCGTCATGCTTTCGGTAATTTCCAGCTCCAAATACTGCGGATCGAGCCCGGTTTGCTCCAGCACATGAGAGATCTTGCCTTTCAGGTTATGCTGAAAAAACTGCCGCATCGACAAGTTGACCGAAATCGGCATCTTCGGGAACCCTTGATTTTGCCAAATTTTATTTTGCTTGCAGGCCGCCCGCAGCACCCATTCGCCGATCGGCACGATCAATCCCGATTCCTCTGCGAACGAGATGAAGTGGTTCGGCGAGATCAGCCCTTTCTCCGGGTGAGCCCAGCGAATAAGCGCCTCCACACCGACGATGCGTCCCGTCTCAATATCAACCTGCGGTTGATAGAATAAAACAAACTCTTCCGCAGCGAGTGCTCTGCGCAGTTCATTCTCCAGCTTGAGCCGATTGAGGGAAACGGATTTCATATCGGAATTAAAAATTTGAAAATCGTTGCGTCCCTTCTCTTTGGCTCTGGCGAGCGCAATATCGGCGTATTTCATCAAGGTATCGGCATCTTCTGCATCTGCGGAAGAGATGGCAACACCGATGCTTGCCGTTACATGCATCTCATACTGCTCCAGTAGAAACGGCTTCTCCAGGACGCGATTAATCTCTGCGATTACGGCAATCACATCGTTGGAATCGGCGACATTCGTATAATAAAAGGCAAATTCATCGCCTTCTGTCCGCGCCAAGTAGTCGGTTTCGGTGACGCAGCGCGTAAAGCGTTCTGCCAATTGCAGAAGAAGCATGTTGCCGTAATCGTAGCCAAAGCTGTCGTTAACGAGTTTGAACCTATCGATATCGAGATAAAAGACCGCTACCTTCTGTCCGATGGACCCGGCCATGCTTAATCTTTCATTTAATCGGTCTTTGAACATACGCCTGTTCGGCAGACCTGTCATGTCATCATAATACGCCATATAGCGGACTTGCTCGTCTCCGCGCTTGCGTTCCGTAATATCCTGGCAAATGAGTATGTAGCCCCTGACATTCGGCTCCAGCTCAACGGGAACCGCCGTCGCATGCAAATCTACCCGGTAACCGCTCTTATGGGAAACCGATGTCTCAAAGGCAATCGGTTCGCCGTCTTTCGCCTGCTGCAGTAGATCGCACGTCAGCTCATACTTCTCTTGCGTCACAAAATCGCTAAAACGTTTCTGCAGCAGCTCGGGCACCGAGTAACCGAGAATCGTTACCGCCGCTTCATTGATCCGAATGAATACCCCATTTTGATCGAAGATGCCAATGGCGTTCGGATGGTGCTCAAATAAGGAGTCCAGCACATGATAGTAGGCTGGGTCCTGCGTCGTTGCGGAGGGCTGCCTCACCCTCTCCTTGTTCAGCAGCAGCATGCACAGCGGCAGAGCGGCAAAGATACATATCCAAGCAGCATACACTTCTACGTAAAGGCTTACGAATATGGCGACAATCAGGTATCCGCCGATATAGAGCCGGTTTTTCACAAAGTTGCCTCCTCTTACGACATTACTAGATACCCGTGATCGTGTGTTGCATCGGACATACTTGCACACGTCATTATGTAATTTGGATTCTTTTGGTTAAACAGTATTTTCTACATAAGTCGCGCTTTTTCCTGCAAATGGTGCACAAAACAAACAAAAAAGAGTCGGATTGTGCCGACTCTTTCCATTTTTAATATTTAAAAGCAGCAATGGCCAGCAGAATCCATCCGACCAAGAAGCTCACTCCGCCAAGCGGTGTAATCGGTCCGAATAATTTGATACCTGTCAAACTAAGCGCATATAGGCTACCCGAGAACAAGATGATTCCGATAAAAATAGCCCATCCGGACGCATTCACGAGCGAGGTGCTCCCCAGCTTCTCTGACAAAACCGCAATGGCGATCAACGCGATCGCATGGATCATGTGATAATGCACGCCCGTTTGGAAAACGTCCAGCTTGTCCGGTGTCAATTTTTGCTTCAAAATATGTGCCCCGAAAGCACCTAGCGCGACAGAAAGAAAAGCATTCAAACTGCCGAGCAGCACAAAAAGTTTCATCATTGCTTCCAATCTTCCTTCCTAAATCTTCATTTTACTCCACTTCACCGATATCATGTTGGCCTACAATCAGGCGTACCGGTTCCAAATAAACCCTTGTTACCGTCGGCTGCTTGATCAGATCGATTTCAATATCTACAATTTTATTGCGGGCGATTTTACCTTCTCTTTTGTCATACACAACCTCAAATTGCTTAAGTCCCAGCCCATGAATGAGAACGGACGAACCGATAGACAGCGCATTGGACTCGAATTCCCCGTGTTCAAACAATACCTCAGACAAAATTTCTTCATTCATGTCTACAATCGTAACATACTGGCAAAATTGGTATTTCATCAAAAAGGCCCCCTTATGTCATAAAGTTCCTTTTACCCATTCGCCGAAAAATGTCGAAACTCCTGCCTATCTCTATCTTTCCCCTAAATGTTCACAGAAATCCCAAGAAAAAGATAACGACCGGTATCGTAAACATACTAAATAACGTTGAGGTAAACACGGCCTGCGAGGAAAACTCCGGCTCATTCTCATACTCGATGGCCAGCAGCACGCTGCTCAGCGACGTCGGCACGGCACATGAAAGAATAAGCGCTTTGGCCGTCAATCCATCGATGCCGAGCATCCAAACAACGAAAAATCCGATCAACGGCGCCGCAGCAAGTCTTAATATAAGGGAAACCGCCACATTGGAGAAATGGAACTCCCACTTCATGCCGCCAAGCTGTACCCCAAGCGTTAAAAGCGCCGTAGCCATAAAAGCGTTAGCAATATACGTCAGCGGCAAATTGATGGAGGACGGCACAGGCAGATGAAAATAACGCAGCAGCAGCGCGAGCGGAATCATATAAATAACCGGCAGGGACAAAATCGTTTTCATCGTCGCTTTCCAAGTTGATTTATGCGCGTTTAGTGTGTATATCCCGTACGTGTTAGGTATCAGTGTCTGCATAATCATGATGACAATTTGAATCGATAACGTATATGCATTCCCGCCGAATACGGTTTGATTAAGCGGCAGCGCGTAGTTGGCGCTGTTGTAGAAAATAACGCTGTTGCGCATAGCAATGCGCATGCCTCGCTGCAACTTTTTCAATCGAATATAAACCTCTATGACGGCAAAAAGAAGGCTAAAAAATAGAACGAAAAACAAGAGCACCTGCAGCAGGACATTTAAGTTCATTTCAGACTCATATAGCTTAACAAAAACAAGAGCTGGAGAAAATACGTAGAAATTAAGTTTCGATAATGTTTTAATATCCAGATGAAAAACACGATACATCGTTGCGCCGATCGCAATCATGATCGAAATCGGCACAATATTATTAATAAGAATATAAACGAAATAACTCATTTCTAGTCCTCACTTAAATGAAGTTCCGTTGCTGTAGTAAGCATCTCTGCTGTAGGTCGTAAAAGCAACTTCAACCTCCGGCAAGCCAAGCCCGAGAACACCCGTCGTAATCGCCTTGGCGACTGTATCCCTGATTTCGTCCCCGCGTTCGAACCAGGCGACCTCAACAAACGGATAGGCGGGGACGATCTTTCCTCCGAATACAGCGGCATGCTGCACACACTCCAGTGTAAAATTATCGCTGTCACAGCCGCATATAGCAGCAAGCCGGTCTACCAGGCTTTCACTGATTTCACATACCTGCTCCACAGATAATCCTCTGAACGTTAATCTAGGCATGATTCTAGCTCCATTTCATTCCGCCGCAAGGCTTCTTACTTCATTGATCCGTTCACATTCGTAATGATGCGTTTGAGCTGCAAGTTAAAGCTGTGAATTTCTTCCGGCGACAACCCGCTTGCTTCCAGAAGCGTATGCGGTATACAGAGCGCCTTTTCGTAGAGGGCAAGGCCGGTTTCCGTAATGACAATGTTCACGACACGTTCGTCTTCCAGCGATCTTTTCCGCTGAACCAACTGCTGGACTTCCATTCGTTTGAGCATCGGCGTCAACGTACCGGAATCGAGATCGAGCTTTTCGCTAAGCTCCTTGACAGTACTTTCCTTCTGATCCCATAAAACGAGCAAAACCAAATACTGCGGATAGGTAATCCCCAAATCTTCAAGAAAGGGACGGTACATCCGGGTAATCGCCCTTGAACTGGCATATAAACTAAAGCACAGTTGATTCTCAAGCTTCAATAATTCACTGCTGCTCATAGATCAGGCTTCCTTTCACCTTCGTCATATTGTGAACAATCGTTTTGCTTCAAATGTATATAAAAATAACCCGACTGTCAATGTAAATAGTCAGATAAGTTCATAAATGTTGCATGATTCCATCTTGTACCGTGCTCGATTCCAGTGATATTGTAGTAATACTTGGAATCACTATATCCGTCAGTCCGTATGGGGAGGCATGCCTGTGAATGTAAACGTTTCGGGAGACAACCGCAAGCTGTATATCAAGCTTTTACTGAGTACAATTCTCTGTACGGTACTTACGCTGCTTGTCTCCTCCACCATTTATTTTGCCAATTACAGAAACATTAATTTAAACCAGGTGTATCAAACCGATTTAGAAAATTTAACCCAAACGAGCCGGGAAGTTATCTCCATGACGGAAAGTGCTCAATCGCTTACATTTCAATTGTACCGGAACGGCAACATCAGCAAGCTTATGTTTTATGAGCATCCGGATATTTATGACACTACCGCTGCCATGAGGGAATTGAACAACTATTTGAATTCCATGCCCTACATTGCTTCCATTTATGTCTACAATCCGAAAGCCAGCTATGTATACATTGCGTCCAGCTCCGGGCAGAACGGTTTGATGACCAAAGATGAACTGGTCGACAAAGATATTTTGAACGTACTCGATCATTTCCAGGAGTTCAAGCCCTTCGTTCCCATCCCCCGCACCTACTTAAAGGATGCATCCAGCACGCAAAAGAGCAATGTCTACACGTACCTGTGCTACGATGCGATCGGCAATGACAATGCGTTGAATTCAGCGGTTATCGTCAACATCACGACGGATTGGATCAATAAGGATATTGGCAAGCAGCAAGGCAATGAAACGAGCTCCTCTTTTATTATCGATAGCAAAGGCAATACGCTGACCGGCAACCTCCCGAATCGTGCGGAAGCACTTACCGCAGAGTCCGCCATTACCAAACAGATTATGAGCAATCGTGGCTCCGGTTACTTCATTGATAAGGTCGGCGGCCAGAAATCCTTGATTTCTTTTACGGCTCCCGACTCCCTGGAATGGCGCTACATCCGCATAACGCCTTATCAGACGATTACGGAGAAAATCAACAAAATTCGGACAACGACGATTTACATCGGCATTTCCATACTCGTTGCAGGATTGTTAGTTTCCTGGCGTCTATCCCGCAAGCTTTATGTCCCTATCGATCGGATGGTCACGAGAATGAAAGCGCTGGAATCGGATAAACGAAATTCTTTATTTACATTAAAGCAAGATGTACTGCGGAAGCTGCTTCAAGGCCAGGAGCCCATTACGGCGAAAAAGATGCGGGAAAAACGCAGCGAGCTCGGCATTTCCTTCGATTTCCAAAGCGATTACCGGCTGGTTCTGCTTCGCATCGATGGTTTTCAGCCTTTTTTGCATCATCATCAGGACGATCTTCACGTGTATAAATATGCCATCATGAATATTTCCTCGGAAATAGTGTCACAAGCTTACCAAGTGGAAACGGTCGATATGGGGAATGACTGCATTGCGCTGCTCATGAATGTGCGGACCGCACCTCTCGATGGCGATCAGAGCATGCTGCTGGCGCTTTTAAAACAAATTCAAAAAGCGGTAGGCGAGCTTCTCAAAATCAGCCTCTCCGTTACTTATAGTCCGCTAAGCGCACAACCGCAAGACCTTGTCCCCATGCACCGCAGAATTATCGAAGCTTCCGAACACCGCTTGTTTCTTGGACCCGGCTGTTTGATTTCCGCTGCGGATCACCAATATCCGGAAACGGACGATTACTTGTTCACCGTAGAGAAAGAGAAAAAGCTCATCGATGCTTTAATGGCCGGCAAAGTCGCCGAAGCCAAGAAATTGTACAGCTGCATTATCGAGGAAACAAGACCCTACCCGATTAGCGTGTTTCAAGCCACCTTATCCCGGTTGACCATTACGCTGAATGGCGTCCTGCACACGATTCTCAAAAACAATTCTCTCGATATCCCAATAAGCATGCAGCTATCCAAAAATGCGCTTGCCAAGCTGGAAACGATTGAAGAAATCGAAGCGGTCGTCTTCGAATTGTTCGATGATTTGAAAAAGCGGCTTGATGACAAGCGGAGTATGAAGCAGGACGATCTGATTCGTAAAATCAACGATATGATTGAACAGCATTGCGGCAATCCAAATTTATGCTTAAACTGGATTGCCGATGAGATGGATATGTCGCCGATCTACCTGAGCCGCGTCTACAAGCAGAATACCATGAACGCCGTTGTGGATGTCATCAACGCCATGAGAATGAACCGTGCCAAAGATTTGCTGAAGCACTCGGATTTGCCGATTGCCGATATCGCCGAACGAATCGGCTATACCAACAGCTCTTATTTCTACCGGATGTTCAAGAAAAATTATGGCGTGACCCCGACCGATTACCGCAAAACCGGCCTCGAACCCGGCAATCAAGCTTCGCCATAAAAAGAACGGCCGCCCTGCAGGCATCACGCTGCAG
>NZ_JBYTBS010000016.1:0-61728 GCF_058789495.1 Paenibacillus sp. FW126-R14
CACACCTCTAACCTTTATTGTTGTATTTATTATAAAGGTTGTTCCTTAGTGTGTGTATACAGAAAAGTCTACCATCAGAATTGATCGAATAGAGGATCATAGTTCCCTTCAGCTAGCCGAAGCTTCGATTATCTGCAAAATAAGGGATCGCAGTTCCCATTTGCCATATTTTCGCCCAGTCCAGCCCCGCACCCAGTCGCGCACCATCCAGTCTTTGCACCATCCAGCCCCGCATTACCCAGTCGCGCATCATCCAGTCTTTGCACCGCCAGTCCTGCACTACCCAGTCCCATCACACCAGCCGCCCAGCCTTATTTGCGGTACAGCGCGTACCCCGGGTCCACCGGCACTTCGATCGCGATGATGCGCAGGCCTTGCTCGCTATCCGCCTTCAGTTGAAGCGCCTCGCCTTCCGGGCTATCCGGCCCGACAACGACAAAATCTTTATGGGACAAAGCTTGAGGCGCTTTGCCAGCTGCGGCGGCTTCGCTGAACCCTTGCCCTCTAATAACCAAAAAGGCCAACTGCCGCTTTGGATCAAGGGAGTAAGTGAACGATGCCCCCGGTTCGAAGCTCCAATCATACATGTTCGCGTCGGTATCCAGTTGAATCGGAGCGTCACCGCCAATGACATGCTTCACTGTTACGCCGTCGTGCTGGCGGACCGGGAATCGGCCATGCTCATACTGATTGTAAGTGGCAGGCTTTTTCACTGTTTCGCTGAGATGAGGCTCGAACCAGATCTGCATGCCCTCGGACCCGACGGTCCGGAACGCCTCCGCGTGATAGACGCCTGAACCGGCTTGAATGACTTGAGCGCCGCCGTTTGTCACGGTTTCCAGAGAGCCTAGCGAATCGCGGTGTTCCACGAGTCCTTCAATCACATAGGTAACGATTTCGAACGCTTTGTGCGGGTGCATCCCGATTTCCGCAACATCGGCCGCTTTCCCCCAGGCCCAGTAAAATAAGGAACCTACCCGGTCTACCGCTGTTTTCTCGCCAGGAAAGCTAATTGCGCGCTGCTCCATGAATTTGCCCCCGTCAAATGCGCCAACACCTTGTTGATCAGCCGAAAATACTTGTATATGCATAAGAATCGCTCCTCTACTATAAAATATTTAATTACTAACTATATGTAAGTATTATAAATCTTTTTTACCCCCATGTAAAGTGTCATCCCGTATCGCCAAAGGCTTATCTTGACTTCTCTGCACAACCCGACCTACAATTTGTAGTGTAAGGAGTGTGTATATTATGAAAATGCAAAATTTTAAATATGAAGGAAGCGGACTTAACCGTTTTTTCGGCCCCTTGGAAGCCAGAATTATGGAGATTCTTTGGGACAAAGCTCAGGAGATGACGATTAAGGACGTCCAACAGAAGCTTGATAACGACAGCGATAACAAAGCGAATAATTTCAACACCGTCATGACCGTGATGAACCGTCTGGTGGACAAAGGCATTTTGCAGAAGAAAGCTGTTGCCCGTTCCTCTCTGTACAAGCCGGTTGTAACAAGAGAAGCATTCATGGAAGCTCAATCCAAGGAGCTCACGCTGGATCTGATTGAAGAGTTCGGCTCGCTGGCGGTGACCCATATGGTGGATGCACTGGATAAAGTAGATCCCGGCTTGCTGGACCAATTGGAGCAGAAAATCAAAGACATGAAAAAGGATCGATAACCGATATGGAAAAGCGATTGAAATGGCTGTATGCGGCTTCTTTAGCCTTGGCAGGGGTTGTTTTGGGACAAATGCTGCTGTTTGTCGGCCAGTTTCTCTTCAACTCGAAAGCTCGCTACAACATCTTTGATTTGTGTGTCATCCTATTTAAAAATCTCCATATACCTGCGCCCCTTGCGCTTACTTTGGTGAATATGGTGATCATCTATACGCTCAGCGCAGTTGTTTGGCTGACGATTCGGCAGGCATATCAGGCGGCTAAAGCGAAGAAACTTGTTGAAAGACACCAAAATGCCCAGCTCGCCTTGCAGTACCGCGGCATGCACCGGCTGGAGGCGCATCAACTGCGAATTATATCTGTCAAAACGCCAACGGCCATGACGATAGGCTTATGGAAGCCGCAGATCATTCTGTCGACCGGACTGCTGGGTATGCTGGAACCGGGCGAGCTTCAGGCTGTGATCGAGCATGAAAAAAGCCACATGAAGCACCGCGATCCGCTCGCTGTCTTCCTGCTTTCCGTCATTTCCAAGGCGTTCTGGTACATTCCGCTATTCGCTTGGCTGGCTGACAAATACCCCATTATGATTGAGCTTAGGGCGGATAAGTATGCGATTGGCCAAATGAATCAATCTGCAGATTTAGGCAGCGCTCTCCTCAAGCTGCTCAAACAGCAAGCGCCGACACAGCATCTATCCTTATCCCATGCTTCATTCGCCGAAACATCCATGAATGTTCGCATTCAGCATATTCTTGATCCGCAAATGAACGTAGTTCCTCCGTGGCCTCTGCTTCGAATGGCGGTTTCGCTGCTCACCTTTATTCTGCTGATGGGGCTCATTTAGAGATCTGCGGCGTTCTTGAACGTGTCATTTAGCGTACAGGCAAGGCAACAATGTCTGTATGCTTTTTTGTTGTTTCAAGCGCCGGAGAAACCAGCGGATTATTTTTTATTAAAACCAACTTGACAGGTATGAATTGTGGGTTTAATATTAGGCTACAATCCTTTAACGTTCATTATTTTAGGACTGAAATAATTTCATACGCCGATTGGACCGCCAAAGGCCGCAACGAATTCCCGGGAACGGGGAGGATGTTGGGCTTTTTTTCATGTTAACGAACGAAGACAGGTTCAAGAAGGAAAGGTGTTAGCGTGCACAACGAATGGTCACGACTTGAAGAAATTGATTGGTTGTTTCGCCGCATGGTCCGCAAGTTTGTCAAGGAACGCGATAAAGTATCGATTGAAGGCATTGCGCTGCCTGGCATGCTGATTATGCACAAAATAGCCCGCGATGGCGAGCAGCGGCTCGGGGATTTGGCGGAGCAGCTGGATTTGACCTCCGGGGCCATTACGGCATTATGCGACAAGCTGGAGAAGAAGGGATTTGCGGTTCGCCGCCGCATGGAGGAGGATCGGCGCACGGTGCTGCTCGCTATTACGGAGGAAGGGCGCAGCTTGCTGGCGCGCCACCGCAACATCAGCCAGAGGTCGATTGAGTTGTTGTTCGGCCAATTTACCGAGCAGGAGATTGGCTGGCAGAAGGACGCCTTCCTTCGGATTACCAACAATTTGGAGGGCTTCTCAGAGACGGTGCTGAAGCTGGCGCAGGACAACGCAGCATCCAAAGTGGAGCAGGCCAAACCTGCGACCCAAGTCACAACGGGCAATTTTTTGAACTATTAACTTATGTTGCAAAGGAGAGATGGGGATGGGACACCCTACGATTTACCCGACGGGAGCAACCGTCTATTTACCGGAGAAAGCATGGAGCGGCTATACGATTTTTCAGGCGGCCGATGAAGGAGCTTTGCTCATTGACATGAGCGGAAAAGAAGTTCATCTATGGAAGGGCCTTCGCGGCTTCCCGAATAAAATATTGCCGGGCGGCTATGTAACGGGCAGCACCAAAGAGCGCGATCCGAGGTACGGCTTCCAGGATGAGGCGGATCTCGTCCAAGTGGATTGGAACGGCAATATTGTCTGGCGCTTCAACCGCTATGAGCTTATCCAGGATCCCGGCTATGAGCCGGAGTGGATGGCCCGCGCCCATCACGACTATCAGCGGGAAGGCAATCCGGTCGGCTATTACGCCCCGGGGCAGGAGCCGAAGACGAATGGCGGCCGCACGCTTATTCTTGCTCACAGAAATGTCAGCAAACTGGAAATTTCGGATAAGGTGCTTTTGGACGACACGATTATTGAAGTCGATTGGGAGGGCAACATCCTCTGGGAGTGGGCGGTTAGCGACCATTTCGAGGAGCTCGGCTTTGACGAAGCGGCGAAAAACGTGCTGTTCCGCGATCCGAACGGCCGGCACTTCGGCAACGATACCGGCGGCGACTGGATGCACATCAATTCCGCCTCTTGGGTCGGGCCGAATAAGTTCTACGATGCCGGGGACGAACGCTTCCATCCTGACAATATTATTTGGGACGCCCGCGAGTCCAACATTATCGCTATTACCGACCGGCGCACAGGCCGCATTGTCTGGCAGCTCGGACCGGATTACTCGAAGCCGGAAGTCAAGCATCTCGGCTGGATCATCGGTCAGCATCATGCGCATATCATTCCGAAAGGACTGCCGGGCGAAGGGAATTTGCTCGTATTCGACAACGGCGGCTGGGGCGGGTACGGACTGCCGAATCCATCTTCTCCTTACGGTCAGAAGAACGCCCTTCGCGATCATTCGCGCGTGCTGGAGATCAACCCGGTTACCCTGCAGATCGAATGGCAGTATACGCCAACCGAAGCGGGCTTCATAGCGCCGCTGGACTCTTATCGCTTCTATAGCCCGTACATCAGCTCCGCACAGCGGCTGCCCAACGGCAACACGCTCATTACGGAAGGAGCGGACGGCCGCATTTTTGAAGTAACAAGCGCACACGAGCTCGTATGGGAATATATTTCCCCTTACAAAAATAAGCGCAACGCCAACATGGTCTACCGCGCTTACCGCGTGCCTTACGAGTGGGTGCCGCAGCTGCCTAAACCTCAGGAGGAAGCTATTGTACCGCTTGATGTCGCCGATTACCGGGTGCCCGGCGCTGCCGGAAGGGGCACGGAATCGGTCGTGGCCGTCACGGGTACGCATTCCTTCGATGAAGGCGCCTTCTGCGTGGCCAGCACGGACGAAACGCCTGATAAATAGCCGTCGATACATAATCCAATAAAGCCTGAGGGGGAATACCATGAGCAAAATAAAACGACGTTCCACGCATCTTGTGCTGGCCGTTATGACTTTGTTGGCCGTTGCTCTTACAGCTTGCGGCAAGGACAACAGCAAGCCGGTCAATGGCACGGCATCGTCGCCGTCAGCGAGCACAGCGGCACAGCAGGCTTCTACAGCAGCGGCGAAGACGGAGGTCAAGTCCGACCCAATCAAGGTCAAAATTGCCGATATTTTGACGAATCCGGTGTTCCGGGTTGCGAAGACCAAAGGATTTTTCGACAAATACGGTATTGACGCTGAACTCGTTACGTTCGCTACGCCGGCGGAAGGCATCAATTCGCTTTTTATCAAGCAGACTGACATCGCATGGGGTGCGGACTTTCCGGTTTTGAACGCGGTCAGCAAAGGGGATTATTCCATTATTGCAGCGACGGGTACGAACACGGACGTTTCGGCGGCGCAATGGAAGTTGTACGTCAGGGATGACATCCAGAAGGCGGCAGATCTGAAGGGGAAGAAGCTTAGCACGCTGCGGGGGACCTTCCTGCCGTACTTGTGGGACGAATATTTAAAAGCCAGCGGCATCGCGACAGCCGATACGAAGCAGATCGGGCAAGGCGGCTTCGATGAGGCGTATGTCGCATTGAAGAAGGGTGACATTGACGCCACCTGGGTGACTGGATCTGCACTGCTCGCTAAGTTCGCTGAGGTGAAAGGCATCCATGAGCTGACGGATATGTCCAAAACGAAAGTAAGAATCGGGGGCGCTATTATCGCACCGAACGAGCTGATTAAGACGCATCCGCAAGGCGTTGCGAATTTCCTGACTGCGCTAAATGAAGCATCCAAGTTTGTTGCTGCGAATCCCGACGAGACGGCCGATATTTTATTTAAGGAAGTGAAGCAGCCTAAGGAAGCGACGATTCGCGATATTCCGACGAACAATTGGGAGCTCGGTTTTAAACAAGGATCGTTCGACAGCTTGACCAGCCAGAAGCAATACATGGTGACAGAGGGCATTATTAAAGATGATTTTGACTTGAAAACCAAATTGAACTTGGACAGCATCCGCAAAGCGCTGCCGGATCGAGTTACTTACGCACGCTAAGAAAGGGAGGAGATGGGGATGTCGTTAGCTGACGCTGTATCAACGACCATTACGATCGAACAGCTCGACAAGAGCTACGCCGAGCCTAAGTCTGGCAAACCCGGCGACGTTCATTATATTATCAAGAACATCGATTTGGTCATTAAAGGCGGGGAGTTTTTCGTGCTGCTCGGACCGAGCGGGTGCGGCAAGTCAACGCTGCTGAATATGATCGCCGGGTTTGTCGCTAAGTCCAGCGGGCGGCTGCGCGTGGGTGAAACCGAAATCGACGGGCCCGGCTGGGAGCGAGCGGTTGTGTTTCAGCAAGCGGATGCGGCGTTGTTTCCGTGGCTAACCGTGCGGCAGAATGTGGAGTTCGGGCTGAAGATGCGCAAGCATCCGAAGGAGCGCCGCAAGGAAGTTTCGGATCGATTCATCCAGCTTGTCGGCTTATATGGGCATGAGAACAAGTTCCCGCGCGAGCTGTCCGGGGGAATGAAGCAGCGGGTGCAGCTCGCGCGCGTCTTGGCTAACGATCCTGCCATTTTGCTCATGGATGAACCGTTCGGAGCACTTGATGCGATGACGCGTCGCATGATGCAGAAAGAATTATCCCAAATTTGGAAAGAGACGGTCAAGACGGTCATCTTCGTCACGCACGATATTCAAGAAGCGCTGCTGCTCGGGGAACGGATTGCGGTGATGTCCGCTGGGCCGAACGCACGAATTTCGGATATTTACGAAGTGCCGTTCGCTTACCCGCGCGAGGCGGCTTCCCCGGAATTTTACGCGCTGCACAGGAAAATTCAGTCTCACTTCGATGCGGAGCTGGAAGGAGCGGGGTATCCATGAGCACTTTAGGAAATAAGTGGGTGACTATTCCGCTCCTATGGCTGCTGGCCCTGCTGGTCTGGCAGTTGGGCGCTTGGCTGTACGGCCCGGAAGTCGTGCCTGGCCCGGTCGCAACCTGGCTAGGCGCACGGGAGCTGCTGCAGGACGGATCGCTAATGTATTACATCGGCATCAGCTTCTACCGGGTGCTTGTCGGTTGGGCACTCGGCAGCCTGCTGGCGATTCCGATCGGGCTCACAATCGGCAAAGTAAAGGCTATTCGCATGTTTGCCGAACCGTTTCTGAACTTCATCAGGTTCATTCCGCCGATTGCTTTCATTACGCTGTTCCTCGTCTGGTTCGGCATCGGGGAACAATCCAAAATTGCGCTGATCACCTATGCGACGCTGTTCATCGTCATTATGAACACGTTGACAGGCGTACTGTCGGTGGAGGAAGACAAAATTCGTTCCGCCCGCAGCATGGGCGCTTCGGAGTGGCAAATATTGCTCCACGTCGTCATTCCTGCGACAACGCCTTACATCTTTACCGGCATTCGGCTCGCCATGGGCACTTCGTATATGGCGATCATCGGCGCGGAGATGATTGCCGCCAACGAAGGGGTCGGCTTCCTGATTTGGAACTCCCGACTGTTTTTCCGTACCGATTGGATATTCGTCGGTTTGATCAGCCTCGGTCTGATGGGCTTCATTACCGATCGCCTCGTGGGCTGGATCGGCCGAAAGACGCTGCACCGCTATGGCATTGTCAGTTCAGGTCCTCTCAGGCGGTAGCTCTTTTCAATCGAGATAAGAGCCAAGTCCCCTTGTAGTTGGCAGGTTTCCGGTTTCTTTTACATAAAGATGAGAGGGTATCCCTAGTCATTTTCCATGACTTATGGGATACCCTCTTTGTGCAATCTTGCTTCTGCAGTCGGATTAAAGGGGAAATTCTCCTCTACTCTCACTGCAGAAGCCTGTCAGAGCCTTTTAGCGGGAGATATTCCTGTCAACTCACCTCGTTGGGATAGCCCCTTTTAACTCATAACGCTCTATGCTCAAACAGGCTCGTCCAGCTCCAGCTCCTCCGGCGTGAAACGGTTATCCCACAGAAAAACCATATCGTACTTTGTCGAATCGCGGCTAACAAACCGGGCAATGAGTGCAACAACACCTCCGATGACCGCCCCGAATGCGGCAATCCATCCTATCAAAGCCCATACTTGGTCGACCATGCCCATCCACTCCCCCAGCGCGATATAAACCCCTATGCCTATGAATATGCCGGATGATTTTGAAACATGTGTGACAATGGAAAAGGGATTCAATGGCAAGTAAATGCATCCGAAATGTCGAGGTAAGAGAGTTCTTTTATAGTCTTTTTCTCCGATTGACAGAGGCTTGAAAAGGGTGTTAAGATCACCTCTGTAAGCGCGAATATACAACTTTTGTAAATTATAAAGACGCAAGCTGGTTGCGGTTAAGAAGGAGGGTTTCAAGATGATTATGATGGTTCTGGATCCAATTGTTCATTTTGAGCACGAAGAAATCGATCTGCCAATTTCATACTTAGTAACCCGTCTGTTAGCCGAAACTGAAGCTCCTTAACGGTGCTTTTTATTTGGCTGCTGCAACCCCTTCACATACGCTGATGAAGAAGCGCGGGTTACGAAGAAGTTCGTAACGAGCGCTTTTCTGTTTTTAGAAAGGGCATATCGCTGCGTGCGGTGTGCCTTTTTGCGTGAATAAGCAAAGGAGTGATGAAATTCATGTTTACCGTATTGAAAAAATTAGCCTGGTTTTTCCGAATGAACTGGAAGCGGTACACGTTAGCGATTGGGCTTCTGATTATCGTCGGAATCATCGATGTGATACCTCCGAAGCTGATTGGCTACGCGATTGACGGCATACACATGGGGACTTTAACAGGCAGCAAGCTGTTCCAGCTGCTCGCCTTCTGGGGGACGTTGATCGTAGCCGGCTATGGATTGTCTTATGTCTGGCTGTACCAACTGTTCGGGGGCGCTTTTGTCCTGGAGCGCGTGCTTCGCTCCCGATTAATGAGGCATCTGCTGCGGATGACGCCAACCTTCTATGAGCGCAACCGTACGGGAGATCTCATGGCCAGGGCCACGAACGATTTGCAGGCGGTCTCGACAACAGCAGGTTTCGGGATTTTGACCTTCGTCGATTCAACGTTGTTCATGCTGACCATTCTCGCTATGATGGGCTTCTTCATCAGCTGGAAGCTGACGCTCGCGGCGATCTTGCCGCTGCCTTTTATGGCTGCTGCCATCACGATCTATGGGGGGCGCATCCACGAGAGGTTCATCCGCGCTCAGGACGCTTTCGGTCAAATGAACGACCGGGTGCTCGAGACGATTGCCGGGGTGCGCGTCATCCGCGCTTTTGTCCAGGAAAAAGCCAGTGAACAAAGCTTCAAAACGATGACAGACGACGTATTCCGCAAAAATATAGCGGTTGCTCTGATCGACGCCCTTTTTGAACCAACGGTCAAAATCCTTGTAGGGATCTCCTATTTAATCGGTCTCTGCTACGGAGGGTATATGGTGTTCCATAGTGAGTTAACGCTTGGGGAGCTGGTGTCTTTCAACACGTTCCTTGGCATGCTGATTTGGCCGATGTTCGCGATCGGCGAGCTGATGAACATCATGCAGCGCGGCAATGCTTCGCTGGATCGGGTGAATGAGACGCTTGGCTATAAGCCGGATGTCAAAGACGAGCCGAATGCCACGACGCTGCTGCTGCCCAATTCCATCAGCTTCAAAAGTGTTACTTTCCGTTATCCGTCATCTTCCATTGATAATCTCGTCAACATTTCCTTCCACCTGAAACGCGGACAGACGCTCGGCATTGTAGGCCGTACAGGAAGCGGCAAAACGACGCTCCTCAAACAGCTGCTGCGCGAGTATCCGCTAGGAAAAGGCACGGTTGCCGTTTCGGATACGCCGATTGAGCAGTTGAAGATCGATACGATGCACGGCTGGATCGGGTATGTTCCGCAGGAGCCGATTCTATTCTCCAAAACAGTGAGAGAGAACATCATGTTCGGCGGCAGCCAAGGCACCGAGGAACAGCTCATGCAAGCGCTGGAGCTTGCGGCTTTCCGCAAGGACGTCCAGTTCCTGCCGGACGGCTTGGAAACTTTGGTTGGCGAGAAAGGCGTGGCCTTATCCGGCGGCCAGAAGCAGCGCGTATCGATTGCGCGGGCGCTCTATGTAGATCCGGAAATCCTCATGCTGGATGACGCCCTTTCCGCAGTGGACGCCAAGACAGAGGCGGAAATTATCCGCGGCATCCGCTCCGAGCGCGCCGGCAAAACGACGCTGATCACGACGCACCGGCTGTCTGCGGTTCAGCATGCCGATTTGATTTTGGTGCTGGATGAGGGGTATATCGTGGAGCAAGGCACACATGAAGAGCTGCTGGCACTCGGCGGCTGGTATAAAGAGCAGTATGACCGTCAGCAATTAGAGGAGCAGGTTAGCTGAACGGAAGAAATAGAGAAACGATGACATCTTGTGAAAAGAAGGTGAGAACCCTTATGAAACAAACAGGGAAGCGGTTATTTCAATATGCGGCGATTTTCAAAAAGCCTTTGCTGATCGCGCTGTTGTGCTTATCCGTCGCGGTAGCCACGGAGCTGGCCGGCCCTTTCATCGCCAAGAGGATGATCGACACGCACATCCTTGGCATTGAGAAGCCTTGGTATGAGACGGTGTCAGCCACGCAAACCGAGAAGGCGGTCCCGTGGAACGGGACCTTCTATAAGCGGAGCGATCATTTTGCGGCAGGGGAGCCGAAGGGGCAGGAGATTCGTATTCTGCAGGCAGGCACCCAGTTTGTCTGGTTGGATCAGCCGCTCGCTTTTGACGGCGCCCGCAAGCTGACGCCGGACGGGAAGCTTACGATTACGCAGGGAACGGAACAGGCGGAGTATACGGTTAAAAAGCTCGGCATTCAGGAGCTCTACACGTTCTATCAGCCTGAATTCACCAGCTTAATGAAGCTGGCAGCCCTTTATTTTGTGCTGATTCTCATTGGCGCAGGCTTTACCTATGGTCAGCGCTATTTGCTGCAGTCCGCGGCGAATCGGATCATTCAGCGGATGCGGAGCGATGTGTTCGCCCAGATTCAACGGCTGCCGATCAACTATTTTGACAATCAGCCGGCGGGGAAAATAGTTTCCCGGATCACGAACGATACGGAGTCTGTCAAAGATCTGTACGTTCAGGTGTTAGCGAACTTTTTTACAGGAACGATTTATATCGTAGGTATCATAGCGGCTTTGTTCATACTAGACTATAGATTAGCGTTATTCACGCTGCCTGTTCTGCCTTTGCTCTATGGATGGATTATTGTTTACCGCAAATATGCCTCGCACTATAATCATGAAATCCGGGAGCGGATCGGTTCCATCAACGGGATGATTAATGAGGCGATTCAAGGGATGACGATCATCCAGGCTTTCCGCAGACAAAAGGAAACGACGCAAGAATTCGAGCAATTGAACGAGGAATACACGAAGTATCAAAATAAATTGCTCAGCCTGAACTCGCTGACTTCCCATAACTTGATGAACGTTGTGCGGAACCTGTTCTTCTTCGGTCTCATCTGGTATGTCGGCGGCAGCTCGTTGCATTCGTTAATCACGGTCGGCGTTCTGTACGCATTCGTTGATTATTTGAACCGCATGTTCCATCCGATGGTCGGCATTGTGAATCAACTTCCGAACCTGGAGCGGGCCATTGTATCGGCCGATCGCGTATTCGAGCTGCTGGATGAGCAAGGCATTGACGTAGCGACCGGGCAGTCTGAGCGCTATCTGGGCAACGTGAAGTTCGAGCATGTTCGTTTTGCTTACAAAGAAGGCGAAAATGTTCTGAAGGATATCACGTTCGAGGCCAAACAGGGGCAGACGGTAGCGCTTGTGGGGCATACCGGATCGGGCAAAAGCTCCATCTTGAATTTGCTCTTCCGCTTCTACGATGTGAACGAGGGCCGCATCACGGTGGACGGCCGCGATGTGCGCGAGATGCCCAAACAGGAGCTGCGGCAGCATATGGGCATCGTGCTGCAGGACCCGTTCCTGTTCACGGGGACGATTGCGTCCAATGTCTCCTTGGACGATCCGTCCATCACCCGGGAACGGGTCGAGGCGGCGCTGCGCGAGGTCGGCGCAGCGGAGATGTTTCAAAGCCTGCCACACGGCATCGACGAGCCCGTGATCGAGAAGGGCAGCACGCTGTCGGCCGGTCAGCGGCAGCTCATTTCTTTTGCCCGGGCGCTGGCGTTCGACCCGGCGATCTTGATCCTCGATGAGGCGACGGCCTCCATCGACACCGAGACCGAGGCCGTCATTCAGGCGGCGCTCGAGGTGCTGTCGAAGGGGCGGACCACCTTCATCATTGCCCATCGCTTGTCGACGATTAAGAACGCCGACCAAATTCTTGTGCTCGACCACGGCGAAATCGTCGAGCGGGGCAATCACGAGGAGCTGATGGGGCTCCTCGGGCGGTATTATCAGATGTACCAGCTGCAGCAGGGACATCCGGAGACAGCCGCCGCTGGCGAGGACGGACTGCGGAGCGGCCTGTAGGGGCGCAGCTAGGGGCAACTGCTGCGTAGACCGCCTTTTGGCGCTGTAACTCCGCATGCTGCATTTTGTTGCACTATTTAGATGCAACGTAGAAGCGGTCAGAGCCATGGAGTTCCGCTCTACGTTGCACTTTGTACAATTTGAGAGCGGCATATTCGTCGAATTCCCGCACTATGTTGTACAAAGTGCAAGCATTTAGCCGGAAAAGCCCCCAATATGGCCATTTTCCGCCTGGAACGTTGTACAAAGCACAACATAGCTGCGTGCGGAGGCGTAATTACAGCTATAGTGTTGCATAAAGTACAACATAGGAAAGACCGTTAGGCGAAAGCCAAGCGGTCTTTTTTTTGCGCGCTGGTGTGTAGCCCGTGCTGTACATCTCGTGCTCGTGTTTAGCCCGTGCTGTACATCTCGTGCTGGTGTGTAGCCCTTGCTGCACATCTTATGCTGGCGTTTAGCTATTGCTGTGCATCTCGTGCTGGTGTTAAGCCCTTGTTGTACATCTCATGCTGGTATTAGCCCTTGCTGCACATCTCATGCTGGCGTTTAGCCCTTGTTGTGCATCTCGTGCTGGTGTTAAGCCCTTGCTGTACATCTCATGCTGGTGTTGAGCCCTTGCTGTACATCTCGTGCTCGTGTTTAGCCCGTGTTGTACATCTTATGCTGGTGTTAAGCCTACGTTGCACATCTCATGCAGGCACCCGATTCGCCGTATCCCTGCCCTCACGGGCGCCCAGTGCCGGTTGGATTTCTCCCATAAAATTGGGTTTACCGGCATTTCTAGAACACAAAGCCCTATGCTACAATAGGGTATAGAAATAATTTCCTTATTGAATTGGAGGAGCTGTATACGTTCAGATACAATTCGTTTGCTCAACTTGCTTCAGCTGCTGTCGGAAATCGCGATTGCGGTCGGGTATTTGCTGGGGCTTATCCCTTTCGTGTACCTGTGGTCCTGTTCGTGGGTAATCCCGCTCGTTTTCGTCAATGTAGTGTTTGCGATTCTCACTAACAATGGGACCACGATCAAGTCGATTATCAACATCATTATGGCTTTTTTAAGTTTTATTCCTGTGGCTGGGTATGTGTTCCGCATTATCGGTATTTTGATCTCCGGGCTCAACATCGCAGCTTTGTCCGGGGAAAGAGGCAGACGCTACTAAAACGCAAAAAAGGATGGAAGCCCAAACGGCGACCATCCTTTTCTTATGCCTCTTTCCGATCCGGATCTAGTAGGCCAATCCCACGCGGTGCCCGATGTGATCGCCTGCGCAAGCGGTAAGGTAAGTAAAAGCCGCCGTGTCCCCCACGGAGATGGATTTGCCGTCATCCGGCAAGAAATCCCGTTCCACACGGTAGGTTCCAAGCGCCTCGCCGTCCGGCAAATAGGTTGGGCAGACGACGGTCCACGCCAAGCCGGAGGCCTGCAGCAGCTCCCAGGCTTTACGATGTTCCTCGGCGGCCCGTGTAGAGGAGCGTCTGGTGTCTGGCGTTTCGTAGCGGAGCAGTCCGGGATGCTCCTTGCTTTGCAGGATGCCGGCTGTACCGACCGTGACGATGAGGCTCACGCCATGAGATTTCATAGCCTGGATGAGAAGGGGCGTGACCTCCGTCAGCACGGTACCGCCATCGGTGCCGAGGCAGCTGATTACGATATCTACGCCGTCAAGGGAACGGCGGATGTTTTCAGGGTCGCATGCGTCTCCTTGCAGCAAGGTCAGCTGTTCGGAGCCGATCTTTACTTTATGAGGATCTCGCACAAGCACGGTTGCTTTGTGGTTGTCTGCCAGCGCTTGCTCCAAAACGCGAGACCCTACTCTTCCTGTAGCTCCCAATATAAGAAAATGCATGCTAGCCTCCATGTTGGTTTAGTGTGCTATCTATTATACGCTCCTTGCTTGTCAGGAGGAAATGCTCCTTGCCACTGCTGACTTGAACCGTCGTGTTGAATCCAGCATAATAGAAGGTACCTAGGGAATAGGATCACGGCATAGAAGGGGATTTCCCAAGCATGAGAATCAATAAATTTATTAGTGAAACAGGGGTTTGCTCCAGGCGGGAAGCGGACAAGTGGGTGGAAGCGAAACGCGTTACCATCAACGGCGAGCTTGCCGGACTGGGGAGCGTCGTAGGTCCGGGCGACGAAGTTCGGATCGATGGCAAACCGATTGGCGAGAAGAAGGAGCACGTCTATATTGCGCTCAATAAGCCGGTGGGCATTACGAGCACGACAGAAGCTCATATTCGAGGCAATATTGTAGATTTTGTCGGGCACTCGGAACGTATTTTTCCGATAGGCCGACTGGATAAAGATTCCGAGGGTCTCATCCTGCTAACGAATAACGGGGACATCGTGAACCAGATATTGCGCGCGGAAAATAATCACGACAAAGAGTACATCGTGACGGTGAACCGTCCGATAACGCCCATGTTCTTGAAGGGAATGGCGAGCGGTGTTCGAATTCTCGGCACGGTCACGAAGCCTTGCGAAATTTATCCGGTTGGCGACCGTGTTTTTCGGATTATTCTTACGCAGGGTCTTAACCGGCAAATTCGCCGCATGTGCGAAGCGTTCGGTTACCGGGTGGTGCGCTTGCAGCGTGTGCGGATCATGCATATTCATCTGGGGAATCTGAAGGTGGGCAAATGGCGCGATTTAACGCAAGGGGAAATGAAGGAGCTCATGCACACCCTAAGCACTGAAAACGCAAAACCAAGCAGTTCCCAAAACGATCTATAAACCACAACACATGTCCATACATCCTTCAGGGTGATTGGAGATGTGTTTTTTTATTTTTATGCGGGTTGTCAGCAACTTTCTTTTGGTCTCCTGCGTTAAGGAGTATTATGGGAAATTTTATGTTTAAAAGGAGGAAGAGGACTTTGAAATTAGTTAAACAAGCAGGAACGCTGGCACTTGCTTCAAGTTTGCTGCTCACGGCGGCTCCGGCCGTTTGGGCCAATGAGGTGACTGCGGACAGCAAGGCCATTTCACTACCTGTCATGCCTGGCGGAGGCGCTAAGACGCTGGATGCCAAAATCACGAAAGAGCAGGCGCTGGAACGGGCGAAAGCCTATATAACGCTGCCTGAAGGCTACATCTTTCAATCGGTCAGTTTAAACGCTTACTATGGGATCAACGGCCGAAATTTCCCGACGTGGAACATTAATTATGTGAAAAAGGTGAAGGACCAGAACTACGGTTATATGAACGTAGCCATCAATGGCATGGACGGGTCGCTAACCTCTTATTCCATGAACGACAATGATCCCGACCGGAAGCCAAGTTATCCGCCAAAGGTAGATTTCCAAGCAGCCAAAGATGTCGCTGCCGCTTTCATTGCTAAAGTAAACCCAGACAAGCAAAAAGAGCTTATTTACAACGATTCGGAAGAGAAGGCGTTCCGCACGCCTCTGAATGGCAATTACCAATATAATATCCGCTACGATCGAGCGGTTGACGGTGTTCCGTTTGCCATCAATGGTATTTCGGTAAGCGTCAATGGAGAAGGCCAAGTTACGAATTATAACTTTAACTGGATGGATAACGTGACATTCCAGCAGAACGTGACGCCGATTACGAAAGAGAAGGCCGCACAATTGTTCCGTGACAAAGCCGATTTATCGCTTGTTTATCAGATTCCATACGGCGCCAAAGGAAAGAAATTGCCGATTATTTCTTATATGATGAATGGGTTCTCGCTGAATGCGGTAACCGGAGACGTGTGGCAGGCAGTTCCGCAGAAGCAGGAAACCAAGCCGCTGACGGACAAACCTTTGGGCGAGCGCCCGGCGGCAACGCTGAATCTGACGAAGGATGAGGCTGTGAAAAAGGTAAGCAGCGTGTTCAATCTTTCGTCCGACTACAAGCTCCAGGAGGCTTCCTACAACGAAGGATCGAACCCTGAAACCGAGGAAACCAATTCCAATTGGAACCTGAGCTGGAACATGGTTTCTGAGAATGACCCTGCAGGGAAATTGGGCAGCGGGGGCGCTTGGGCCAGTGTGAACAGCAAAACCGGTGAAATTACGAATTTCAATAGCTATGTGCCGTACGGGCCTGACACGGCTAAGGAGATTGAAGGCAAGATTTCCTTAGAGGACGCAGTGGCCAAGAGCATTGATTTCGTGAAAAAGCAAGTCCCTGCGTACACCGATCAATTGGTGCTCAGCAAGCAATCCGAAAAGGATTACCCTGAGGAGCAGCTTAAACATATGCGGAATTGGGATATCCGCTTCAATCGCGTCATCGACGGCGTTGCAGCAGGCTATGAGGCTGTGTCGATCGGCATTGACCGTGTAACGGGCCAAATCGTGAACTATCAGTTCGGACTCAGCGACATGACGTATCCGAGCCAGAAACCGGAGGTTCTGGCCCTTGATACAGCCAAGGATCTATGGCTCTCCCAGTTTGATATTCAATTAAACTATGTGCTCGAAAACGGCGGGTACAACGGCGTCATTCCGTTTGAGAAATACAATGTCATGGTAGCCGCAGGAGAGATTCCTCCAACGGCAGCTCCGACGAATGCCAATGAGAAAGTGGAAGCTAAGCTTGTTTACTCGCTCATTCCGAAGTTCAACCGTGAGACGTTCCTGCTCGATGCGCAAACCGGAAAGTGGAGAAACAGCCAAACCGGCGAAATCATGTCTTTGGATAAGGTAACCGTAAGCGATATCGACAGCCACTGGGCGAAAAACGAACTACAACTCATGGTGGATTACCAAGCGCTTGATGTGAAAGACGGCAAAGTCAACCCGGACCAACTGATTAAGCGGGGCGAGCTGGTCAAAATGCTTGTCATCGCCATGAATGGCGGGAGCGGGGGCATTTATTACGGAGCGGAACGCAAGGCATCGTTTGCGGATGTAGGCAGCGCTTCGCCTTACTTCGCATATGTCGAGAATGCGGTCGACCGCGGTTTGCTGGACGCTGGCCCTGAATTCAATCCGGAAGCTACGCTGGATCGCGAAGAGATGGCCAAACTGATCGTGAAGGCGCTTGGGTACCAAAACTTGGCGAAATTCGACGGCGTATTCAACAACCGTTTCACGGATGCCGCTGAGGTCAAGCAAGTAGGCGTGGCAGCCATTGTTGTCGGGCTGAACATTATGTCTCTGGACGGCGGCAAGTTTGCGCCGAAGCAAGAAGTGACGAAGGCTCAAGCAGCCAGCGCCTTTTACCGCTTCCTGCAGAAACGGGCGGAGCTGCAGGATTCGCCGCGTTTCTATTACTAGGACGCTGCAAGGAATAAAAGAGCTGTCCTCAAGCGGAGCGTTCTACTTGAGGGCAGCTTTTCGCGCAGTATAAGCGAATTCAAAAAATGTTCCAATAATATTTTCTTACAGGCGCTCTCCAGTATGCTACAATAATCTTTAAAATTTATTAAGCATTTTGGAGAGAAAGGAAGTAAGAGAAAAATGGTTGTTTCCGGAAAAGTAGGTTTGGAAGATATTATTAGGGCCAATCATGTGCTCAGCAAGGTGATCGAACCATCGCCTCTGCAACGCAATGAGCAGCTCTCTAACTTGTATGAATGCAACGTTTATCTGAAACGTGAAGATATGCAAGTCGTCCGGTCTTTTAAAATTCGCGGAGCGTACAATGTGATTCAAAGCTTGACGCCGGAGGAACGCGAAGCGGGTGTTGTGTGCGCAAGCGCCGGCAATCATGCGCAGGGCGTGGCCTACTCCTGCAAACAGCTTGGCATCGAAGGGAAAATCTTCATGCCGACGACGACGCCAAGACAAAAAATCGCGCAGGTGAAGCTGTTTGGCGGAGCTTTTGTAGAAGTGATTCTGACTGGGGATTCTTTCGATGATTCCTCCAACCATGCGAAGGCGTACTGTGCGAAAGAAAACAAAGTGTTCATTCACCCGTTTGACGACGTGCGTACGATTGCCGGGCAAGGGACTGTCGGTTTGGAGATTATGAATCAAATGTCCGAGACGCCGGACTTTATCTTCGCGACGATCGGCGGAGGCGGCCTTGTAGCGGGCGTGGCGACTTATGTGGACAGCGTTTCTCCGCGCACGCAAATCGTTGGCGTTGAGCCGGAGGGCGCCGCCAGCATGCAGGAGTCGCTCAAGCAGGGTAAAGTCGTAACCTTGTCCACGATCGAGAAGTTTGTGGACGGAGCTGCAGTCAAACAGGTAGGCGAGCTGACTTTTGACATTTGTCAAGAGAAACTGGACGATATCGTCATCATTCCTTCAGGCAAAGAATGTACGACGATCCTGGAGCTTTACAATAACAATGCCATTGTCATCGAGCCGGCAGGCGCGCTTCCTGTTGCGGCGCTTGATGCGTACAGGGATCAGATTCGCGGCAAGAACGTGGTGTGCATCATTAGCGGCGGCAACAACGATATTGACCGGATGCAGCAAATCAAGGAAAGATCGCTCGTGTACGAGGGGTTGAAGCACTATTTTATCCTCAATTTCCCGCAGCGCGCGGGCTCCTTGCGTGAATTTCTGGAAGAAGTCCTGGGACCGACTGACGATATTACCCGATTTGAGTATACGAAAAAAAATAACCGGGATGATGCTCCTGCACTAGTCGGTATTGAGCTCAAAAATAAAGACGATTACGAGGGGCTCATCGAGCGCCTGTCCCGGAAGGACTATGGCTATATCGAAATCAATAAGGATCCGAAACTGTTTAATTTGCTGATTTAAGAAAGAATAGCCAGGCTGGGAATAACTATGCTATAGTTAATTAGTCCCGTTTTTTACGTTTTTAACCTGAATATCCCTATAGGCGTCTAAGGTTGCCATGCCTACAACGACGGCTGGGCAGCCAACAGGATGCTGTTTATCGACACCCAAGGCTATTCCCATTTGGAATAGCCTTTTTTTGATCACCGGAATGGAGGTTCCCCCCCAATGAGAAGCTTTTTTATAAAGTGGATCCAACGGACCAAAGCGCAGGAGCTCCGCTATTTGGGCTTACTGGGCTTTTTTCTGCTGACAGTCAATCTGCTTGCCGTTGCTTCTTTCAAAATTACCCCTAAAGTTTTATTGTTTGTCCTCATTCAAGCGTTTATCTGCTTCTTTTTTGCCGTATTTATACGCCGCTTGCGGTTAAGGGGACTCGAGCAGGAGGAGAAGAGCAAAGAGCTTGCCTATCTGGCCTACCATGATACATTAACGGGATTGCCTAACCGCCGGTTGTTCGAAGACCGGTTGAACAGTGTGCTGCTCCATGCTCAGCGGCATGATCAACTTGCGGCCGTTGTCTTTTTGGATATGGACAGGTTCAAGGAAGTCAATGATTCTTTGGGTCATGCTTGCGGAGACCGTCTCATTCGATTGGCTGCCGAAAGATTGCTGGCCTGTCTGCGGGGATCTGACACGGTTTATCGGCAGGGCGGCGATGAGTTTATTATTTTGCTCGAATCTTTTACCAAACCGGAAGATGTGAGAGTGGTAGCTACGCGCATTCAATCGGTTTTGGAGGAACCTTTTATTCTGGATGGAAAGCCTGTCGCGATCACAGCCAGCATGGGAATTGCGCTTTATCCGCTGGACGGCACACGGCCCGAGCACCTCTTGCAGCGTGCGGACGAGGCGATGTATGAAGCCAAAAGCCAGGAGAATAGCCGTTTTCAATTCTACGCCTCGGACATCGATGTCAGGGTGAAGACTAAAGCCCACATGGAAAACGAGCTCCGTTCGGCCCTGGAACAGGAACGATTTGAATTGCGGTATCAACCGCAATATGAAATCGCGGGACGTAAGCTGATCGGGATGGAAGTCAGCCTTCATTGGGAGAAAGGGAGCAGTCAGCTGCGCACCGTTATGGATTGGCGCAAAGCAGCCGAAGAATTGGGCTTCATGGTGCCAATCGGCCATTGGGCGATGCGGACGGCATGCAAGCAGATGAGAGCCTGGCAGGACGCAGGCCATGAACCGTTAAGGATGACGATTGCGATTACAGCCTCGCAGTTCAAAAGCGACTATTTCACGGGAGAAATTGCTGAGATCCTGCAAGAGACGGGAATGGATCCCGGGCAGATCGAGTTGGACCTGACAGAGAGCATTACGTCGTCGAATGTGCAGGAAGCGAGCAAGAAGTTGCTGATGCTGAAGAAGCTTGGCGTGCGCATTACGATGGATGATTTGTGTACCGGGTTGTTTGCGCGAAGCGGCTTGGAGGGCATGCCGTTTGACAGTGTGAAGCTGGACAGCACTTTGATCAGGGATCTGGTCGATGATGACGAGAATCAACTGCTCGCTGCCGCTATCGTTCGGATGGCTAACCGCTGGGGATTGAATCTGATTGCGAAAGGCGTCGAAACGGAGGAGCAGTTCGAATACCTGAAATTTCTCCAATGCAAGGAGGTGCAAGGAGAACTATTTAGCCAACCGCTGGTGCCTGATCAATTTTTGACGTTATTGGTCGAAAAATAAAAGAAAACGTCATCTAGATTTTATTAACCGGCGGTAGTATAATAAATCATTGGGGCTTAAAACCTATATTGTAGGGGGTTACAAAAAAGGCCGTGTCAACTTGTTTGACATCACGAATTATGCTGTGAATTGCTTTTAACTTCCGTTATAAAGTGATACACTCGGTTTAGCCAAACACGCATAATTATGGTGGTTCTGGTCAACCTAGAATGTGGGATTTAAGGTTCAATTTTAAATTTATCTTTTGGGGGTAGAAATGATGAAGAAAGTACTCACAACTGCACTGATGGCTGTCACTGTTTCCGCACTTGCTTTGACTGGTTGCGCCAAAAAAGAAGAAACTAAACCGGCAGCATCCGCAACTCCAGCAGCTAGCTCATCCGCAGCACCAAGCAACAACAGCGGTAAAGATTTCAAAATCGGGATGGTTACAGACATTGGTGGGGTTAACGATAAATCCTTTAACCAAAGCGCATGGGAAGGCTTGCAGCAATTGAAAAAGCAAACCGGCGCTAACGTGAAGAACTTGGAAAGTAAAAGCGATGCAGACTACACGCCTAACTTAAACCAATTCGTTAAAGACGGCTACAACTTGACATGGGGTATCGGCTTCTTGATGGGCGATGCACTTAAAACGGTTGCAACGCAAAACCCGAACGCGAAATTGGCGATCATTGACAACGTTGTTGAAGCTCCAAACGTAGAGTCCGTTACTTTCTCCGAGCAAGAAGGTTCTTACCTTGTAGGTGTAGTTGCAGGTCTTACGACAAAATCCAACAAAATCGGATTCGTCGGCGGTATCGACATTCCGGTTATCAAACGTTTTGAAGCCGGTTTCGTAGCTGGTGTGAAAGCGGTAAATCCAAATGCGAAGATTCAAATCAACTACACAGGCGCATTCGACAAGCCTGACCTTGGTAAAGCGGCAGCAGCTACGATCTACAACGATGGCGCTGATGTCATTTTCCACGCAGCTGGTTCCACTGGTAACGGTGTGTTCAACGAGGCCAAAGACCGTGCGAAAAACGGTAAAAAAGTATGGGTTATCGGCGTAGATAAAGACCAATCCCTTGAGTTCGGCGATGAAGTGACACTGACTTCCATGTTGAAACGTGTTGACAACGCGGTTGCTCGTGTTTCCAAAGACGTAATCGACAACAAATTCCAAGGCGGCAAAACAGTTACACTTGGTCTGAAAGATGACGGTGTAGGCCTTCCTGATACTTCCAAGAAAAATGTTTCTGCTGATATCTTGAAAAAAGTTGACGAGTACAAAGCAAAAATCATCAGCGGCGAAATCAAAGTTCCTGAAACTCCATAATAATTGTATAAAAGGCATAGCGGTTACGAACGATAGATTTGCTTCTGTTCAAACAAGGCTAGTTACAATAACTAGCCTTGTTCTTAGTTTAAAGTACCAAAAAATTGATCCTTAGGGTGATCTGATGAGCGAAAAAGTCCCTGTTGTTGAACTTAGCGGCATAACGAAACGGTTTCCGGGCATTGTAGCGAATGATGCCATCAGCTTGAAGCTGATGAAAGGTGAAATCCATGCCCTGCTTGGCGAGAACGGTGCAGGTAAATCCACACTGATGAATATTTTGTTCGGGCTGTACCAGCCTGACGAAGGCTTTATTAAAGTACAAGGCAAGGAAGTCTTTATCGATAGCCCCAATCGGGCGATTGAGTTAGGCATCGGGATGGTGCATCAGCATTTCAAGCTGGTTCAGCCATTTACCGTAACGGAAAATATTATTTTGGGCATGGAGCCTAAAAAAGGGTTTAACGTTGACATTAAAACAGCGCAAGACAAAGTGCGCAAGCTATCCGAGCAATACGGGCTGCGCGTTGATCCAAAAGCAAGAATCGAAGATATTTCCGTCGGCATGCAGCAGCGCGTTGAAATATTGAAAACGCTGTATCGCGGCGCCGATATTCTCATTTTTGATGAACCAACAGCTGTACTGACGCCGCAAGAAATTAGCGAATTGATGGTCATCATGCGCAATTTGGTCAAAGAAGGTAAATCCATCATTCTCATTACACATAAGCTGAAAGAAATCATGGAGATTGCCGATACCGTGACGATTATTCGCCGCGGGAAAGTAATCGGTTCCATTGCAAGCGCAGACGCGAATCCGCAGATTTTGGCGGAGAAGATGGTCGGGCGCGATGTTTCTTTCAAGGTTGAGAAAAAAGAAGTGAAACTAGGGGAATCCGTTCTTCAAGTTAAAGATTTGGTTGTGCGGAATCAACAAGGCCTTGCTGCTTTGAAAGGGCTTAACTTCGAGGTGAAAGCCGGAGAAATTCTGGGCATCGCCGGAGTCGACGGCAATGGACAGAGTGAATTGATCGAAGCGTTAACAGGGCTGCGATCCGTTGATAGCGGACAAGTCATGCTGACAGGAAGCGAGATCACGAACTGGACACCGAGAGAGATCTCCGAGGCCGGCTTGTCGCATATTCCGGAGGACAGGCACAAACACGGACTGGTACTCGATTTCTCCATGAGTGAAAACATGGTGTTGGAGACGTACTTCCACTCTGCTTATAACAAAGCGGGCTTCCTTAATTATGAAGCGATTGACCGCCACGCGGAAGCGCTTATTAAGGAGTTCGATGTAAGAACGCCAACCATTTACAATAAGGCCCGTTCTTTATCGGGGGGCAACCAGCAAAAAGCAATTATTGCCAGGGAAATACACAAGAATCCAAATCTGCTCATTGCCGCTCAACCTACGCGCGGATTGGACGTCGGTGCCATTGAATTCGTGCATCGCCAACTGATTGAGCAGCGGAATAAGGGCAAAGCCGTGTTGCTGATTTCTTTTGAGCTGGATGAAATTATGAATGTATCGGATCGCATTGCCGTTATCTATGAAGGACAGATTGTGGGAGAAGTGCTGCCGCAAGAGACGAACGATCAAGAGATCGGACTCCTGATGGCTGGCAGCAAGCGCACAGGGAAAGGAGCTGCTCATGAATAAGGTTGTTCGTATTTTTACAAGTGAATCAGCGGTGAACCCCATCGTGGCGATTGTGCTCGGGCTGTTATTCGGAGCGCTCGTCATGCTGGCAGGGGGCTACAACCCGATTGCCGCCTATGGGGCGTTATTTTCCCGTGTTTTTGGTAATTCCTATGATATCGGGGAATCGATTCGTGCGATCACGCCGTTGATTTTGACGGGATTATCCGTCGCCTTTGCGTTCCGGACAGGCTTGTTTAATATCGGAGCCGAGGGACAATTCGTCATGGGCATGACGGGAGCTACTTTTATCGGTGTAAAAGTGACAGGGCTGCCGTGGATCATTCATGCTCCGCTAGCCGTTATCGTCGGTGCGCTCGCTGGAGGTCTCTGGGGAGCGATCGCGGGTTATTTGAAAGCGAAACGCGGGGTTAACGAAGTTATCACAACGATCATGCTTAACTGGATCGCGTTATTCCTGTCGAACTATATCGTAAATGCGTTCCTGTTGGAGCCGAAACAGCAGCGTTCCTACATGATTCAGGACTCGGCTTCGCTAAGCATCACTTGGCTGTCAGAGCTTATGAATCATGCCAGAATTCACTGGGGGACCGTGATTGCGATTCTTGCAGCAGTCGTCTTCTATGTGATTCTATGGAGAACAAAGCAGGGCTACGAGCTGCGTGCCGTTGGCCATAACATTGATGCCGCGAAGTATGCGGGTATGAATGTAAATCGAAATATTGTTAAAGCGATGTTTATTTCGGGTATTTTTGCCGGACTTGGCGGCGTCTTCGAAATTCTAGGCGTATTCCATTATCAAGTCGTTGCAGCAGGTTCGCCGGGCTACGGATTCGATGGCATTGCGGTATCCTTGCTGGGCGCTAACAATCCGGTCGGGATTATCCTCGGTGCTGCGTTATTCGGCGGCTTATCCTACGGATCAGCGGGAATGAGTTTCGGTGCCGATGTGCCGCCGGAAATTATCCGTATCGTCATCGGTTCGGTCATCTTCTTTGTTGCCACACAAGGAATTGTCAAATGGGTGCTCATCCCGTTCTATAGCAAACGCAAGAAAGAGAGGGCGTCGTAACATGGACCTGCTCACAATGCTCAACGCGTTCTTCACGAAATTCAGTGAACTTATTAACACAACACTCGTATACTCAACGGCGCTGATCTTCGGAGCTATTGCCGGTATTTTCTCGGAGCGTTCCGGGGTCGTCAATATCGGAATCGAGGGTCTTATGGTGTCGGGTGCCTTTGCATCAGCGGTTGGCACTTACTATGCGGAAAAGGCGGACATGGGCGTATGGTCCCCTTGGATCGGGCTGCTGACAGCCATGTTGTTTGCGCTGATTTTCGCTCTCATTCATGCGGTAGCGACAATTACCTTCAAGGCCAACCAAGTAATCAGCGGGGTGGTCATTAACTTCTTGGCCGCTGGCGTTACGCTGTACCTGGTTAAAGTATTGTTCAACGGCGCAGGTCAAACCGAAACGTTAAACGATGTGTTTTCCAAATGGGAAATTCCGCTATTGTCGAAAATCCCGTATCTCGGATATGCGCTATTTACCGCTTATCCAACCACTTATATTGCGCTAATTCTAGTAGGCGTAACGTACTACGTGCTTTTCAAAACCCCATTCGGCTTGCGACTGCGTTCCGTAGGTGAACATCCGAGTGCCGCGGATACCGTTGGAATTAAAGTTAAGCGCGTGCGTTACATCGCAGTTCTGATCAGCGGTCTGTTGGGCGGACTTGGCGGCGCGACAATTACGTTGACGACAACAAGCGCCTTCTCGCATAACACGATTTCCGGCCAAGGTTTTATCGCGATGGCTGCGATGATCTTTGGTAAGTGGCATCCGTTTGGCGCCCTTGGCGCTGCCGTATTCTTCGGTATGGCGCAGGCGCTGAACAACTTCATGCGATTGTTCGAATTCTCGAAAAACATTCCGCAAGAGTTCCTCTACATGCTGCCTTACGTACTAACGATCTTAGTATTGGCTGGCGCAGTAGGCCGGGCTAAAGCACCGTCGGCTCTTGGCGAGCCTTACGATCCGGGCAAACGGTAAAAGAAATGAGAAACACCACCATGGGAGCACGCTCCTGGGGTGGTGTTTTTGCTTTTCTTTCGTTTGTAGAGCATTAGCGGGAGAACTTCCCGTTATTTAAGTGATTTTTAGTTGCGTGTTCCAGTTAGCAGGAAAAACTCCTGTTAATTTGCCCGTATCCCATGTGTGTGTGGTTAATCCTCGCCAATAGCAGGAGGAATTCCATTTAATCGCGCGATTTCCCTGAATGTGCGCGAAATAGCAGGAACTTTTCCCTTTAATTCAGAGGGAATGAAGTAGCTTGCTTGGAAGAGATGGCCACATCGTTTAAAGCGATTTGATTTGATTCCGGTACTCGCTGGGTGAAACGCCGTATAAGCGCCGGAACTGCTTGGAAAAATAAAGCGGATCATAAAAGCCCACAGAAGCCGCGATCTGCTCGATCGTCAGCTCTAACCGTTCGCGCAGCAGCTGGCGCGCTTTATCCACTCGAAGCTTGAGCAGGAACGTAACCGGGGCGACCTTCGTATGCCGCTTGAACAAGCGTGACAGATAGGCACGGTTATAGCCTAAGCTTTCCGCCATCATTTCAATGGTGATGGGCTCGGCATATTGCGTAGACAAATAGTGAATAGCCTGCTGAACAATCCGGTCGCTCTCCACTTCCGAGACGATGCCGGCGGTTGTGGAGGCGGATAAAGCTTCGCAATACTCACCTAATAGAAGAAGCAAGTATCCGACGGATTTCAGCTGTGCGTTCGCTTTTCTGGCCCGCAAAGCTTGTTGAATATGCCGAAACAGCACAGGAATATGCCGGTTGCGGTTCGTATGAAGAATAGGCCGCAGAGGATTGACGCCTGTTGAAGCCAGCAGCGCCGGAGCTTGCTCGCCCGTAAAAGCAATCCAGCAGTAATGCCAAGGATCGCTTTCATCCGAAACGTAGCTGATGAGCTGCTCAGGCTCGATGACGAAGCTGTCGCCCGCGCCTAGCGCATACTCCTCCCCTTGTGTAGAAAACACGCCTTTCCCTGAAATAACATAGTGAATTAAGTAGTAGTCGTACACTTTGGGGCCTAACCGGTGTACAGGCTTTGTCTGGCTCTCCCCGGCAAACAGCACGGTCAGAGCGCTTTCTCCGGACGGTAACGGGTTCGAAACGACGTAGTAGCTTTCCTGCTTTGACATGACGTATCCTCAGCTCCCATTGATATGGCCTTATGGTCTTTCTAATTTACCATATTTCGCTGAAGGGAAGAAAGATTGAAATCACATTTTTCCATGCGAAAATAACATGCCTCCATAGCCAATTGCACGTACTTCTCTTATACTGAAGTTACAAAGTTGCTCCTGCAGCAATCCTAAATAAACTAAAGGCGGTGCCAGAATGGCAGATTTGCAAACTTTAAAAGACACGTTTATTGAAATTTACGGGGAAACCGCAGCGCCAATTTCAGCGTTTCATGCTCCTGGCCGGGTTAACCTGATCGGTGAGCACACGGATTACAACGGCGGTTATGTATTCCCGGCGGCGTTAACGTTCGGAACAACGCTGCTGATCCGTCCAAGACAAGACCGTGTCATCGGATTTGCATCGACCAACATGGCGCTTTGCAAACAAATTTCCATAGATGACTTGTCCTATCGAGAAGAAGATAACTGGATCAACTACCCGAAGGGAATCTTCGTTCATTTGGCCAAAGCAGGCTTGCCGGTTACTCAAGGCTACGATCTGTTGTTCCACGGCGAAATTCCGAACGGTGCCGGACTCTCGTCCTCGGCTTCCATCGAGGTTGTTACGGCTTTCGCATTGGAAACGCTTGAGAAATATCCGGTTGACACGGTGAAAATCGCCCTGCTCGCGCAGCAAACAGAGAACCAATTCGTTGGCGTGAATTGCGGAATCATGGACCAGTTTGCTGTTGCTAACGGCAAGAAGGATCACGCAATTCTGCTCATGTGCGACACGCTGGAGTACCGCCATGTACCGTTCCAAAGCGGCAGCTATAAGCTGGTGATCGGAAACACCAACAAACGCAGAGGTCTTGTCGATTCCGCTTACAACGAGAGAAGAAGCCAATGTGAGCAAGCCGTTGTTTATCTGCAAAAGCAGTTCCCTGAGATCACGCTGCTGGGCCAATTGAACCTTGATCAGTTCAACGCATACAAGCACCTCATTCCGGACGAAACGGTCCGCCGTAGAGCGCAGCACGTAATTGAAGAAATTGATCGCGTGCTCAAATCGATTGAAGTGCTGGAAAAGAACGATCTTGAAGCCTTCGGCAAACTGATGATCGGTTCCCACGACTCCCTGCGCGATCTGTATGAAGTTACCGGCTTCGAGCTGGATACGATGGTTGCGGCAGCATTGAAGGTTCCGGGTGTGCTTGGCGCGCGCATGACAGGCGCAGGCTTCGGCGGATGTACGGTTTCCTTGGTTCATGAGGACAGCGTGCAAACATTTATCGATCAAGTGGGCAAAGAATATACCGAGCAAACAGGTTTAACACCAAGCTTCTATGTATGTGATATCGGAAACGGTGTCGAACAAGTCGAGGAGGCGTTGTAAATGGCGATATTAGTAACGGGCGGAGCCGGCTACATTGGTTCGCATGCAGTAGCTGAGCTGCTGGACAAAGGGGAAGAAGTCGTTATTGTCGATAACTTGCAGCAAGGACACCGGGATGCTGTGCTTGGCGGCAAGCTGTATGTCGGCGATCTGCGTGACGGCGAGTTTTTGGATACGGTTTTCACGGAAAACAGCATTGACGCGATTATCCATTTTGCGGCGAATTCGCTGGTTGGCGAGAGTATGACGAACCCGGCCAAATACTATCATAATAACGTGTACGGAACGCTGTGTCTGCTTGAGAAAATGAATCAATACGGCGTGAAAAATATCGTGTTCTCTTCGACAGCCGCCACTTACGGCGAGCCGGAGAACATTCCGATTCTGGAAAGCGACCGGACCCTTCCTACGAATACGTATGGCGAGACGAAGCTGGCGATGGAAAAAATGATGAAATGGTTCGACACGGCCCATGGCATCAAATACGTCTCCCTTCGCTACTTCAATGCGGCTGGCGCGCATGCCGGCGGCAAAATCGGCGAGGATCACAGTCCGGAGACGCACCTCATTCCAATCATCCTGCAAGTAGCGTTAGGTCAACGCGCCCATATCTCCATCTACGGAGATGACTACGCGACGGAAGACGGAACCTGTGTGCGCGACTACATTCATGTCAGCGATTTGGCGAGCGCTCATGTGCTGGCGGTTGAGAAGCTTCGCGGCGGAGCGGAGAGCAATATTTATAATCTTGGCAACGGTACGGGATTCTCGGTCAAGCAAGTTATCGATATCGCCCGCAAAGTAACCGGGCATGCGATTCCGGCAGTTATCGAGCCGCGCAGAGCTGGCGACCCGGCTACGCTGATCGCTTCCTCCGAGCGGGCAAGAACGGAGCTTGGCTGGAAACCGAGCCGCGATTCCTTGGAATCCATCATTGAAAGCGCATGGAACTGGCACCAAAATAACCCGGACGGTTATGCCGAGTAGGCTTGTTTAAGAAAGGAATGTGGCACATGGAACGGACAGTTGAAGCATCGCAATCTGCAGCATTGACCATAGAAAGGCTCCTTCAGTTCGCACAGCAAAATGGCCTGATCGAGCAGTTGGATGTTTATACGTCACGCAATGCTTTGCTTGATTTATTCGGTCTTGCTGAGCCTTATGCAGGAGCAGTGCCGGCTGAGAAGCTAAGCAGTCCTGTTGCCCTGCTGGAAGAGCTGTTGGATGCGGCTTATGAGGCGGGTCTTCTGGAGGAGAATACAACGACGTACCGCGATTTATTGGACGCACGGATTATGGGGCTGCTAATGCCCCGTCCTTCCGAGGTTGTGAATCAATTCTGGAGCACGGCCAAGACCACCGGGGTCGAGGCGGCAACGAATTATTTCTACAAGCAGTCCATTGATTCGAACTATATTCGAATGGACCGTATTCAGAGGAATGCATACTGGCTGGCGGATACGGCCTACGGCGATCTTGAAATCACGATCAATCTCTCGAAACCGGAGAAGGATCCGAAGGAGATTGCTCTGCTCAAAACGCTGCCCCAAAGCAGCTATCCCGCATGCCTGCTTTGCGCGGACAACTTAGGCTATGCAGGCCGTGTGAATCACCCGGCAAGGCAAAATCTGCGCTTTATCCCGTTAGAGCTGGATAATGAGAAATGGTACTTCCAGTACTCGCCATACGTGTATTACAACGAGCACAGCATTATTTTCCATGAGAAACATATCCCGATGAAAACGACGGCGAATACGTTCTACCGCTTGCTGGATTTCATCGATCAATTCCCGCATTACTTCATCGGATCGAATGCGGATCTGCCAATCGTGGGAGGCTCCATTCTGAACCACGATCATTTCCAGGGCGGACGCCATCAATTCCCGATGGAGAAAGCGGCAAGCGAGAGCATGTTCGCCCACGCTGAATTTGCCGGCGTGAAGGCCGCCATCGTGAAGTGGCCTATGTCGGTTGTGCGCTTGAGCAGCCATAACAAGCTGCTGCTGTATAAGCTGGCCAGCAAGCTGCTCGACGACTGGCGCGCATACAGCGATGCGGAAGCGGACGTCCTCGCCTTCAGCGAGAAGGACGGACAGCGTGTCCCGCATAACACGATTACCCCGATCGCCCGCAACAATGCGCGCGGCGAGTACGAGCTTGACCTGGTGCTGCGGAACAACCGCACCAGCGAAGAGCATCCGGATGGCATCTTCCATCCGCACCGGCACTTGCACCACATCAAGAAGGAGAACATCGGCTTGATTGAGGTCATGGGGCTGGCGGTACTGCCAGGCCGCCTGCAAGAGGAGCTGGCGGATATCGCCAAGATCCTCACCGGCGAAGCCGACTTCGGCAGCGCGATCCGCGAGGAGGCCGCTCATCCGCTGCATAAGCATGCGGCATGGATCGAGGCGCTGCTTGCGAAGCACGGCGCTGCGCTGACGGCAGGCGGCGCGAAGGCGGCGCTGCAGGCGGAGGTCGGCAGCAAGTTCATGGACGTGCTGCTCGACGCGGGCGTGTTCAAGCGTGATGAAGCCGGGCAAGCGGCTTTTGGACGGTTTTTGGAAGCTGCGGGCTTTGTGCAGCAGCAGTAAGAGAAGCTCCCTGGTCATGAGGCCGGGGAGTTTTTTGCGCGTTGATGCGCTGCAAACCCTTTGAATCCTGCTTCCGATTCTAGTACACTGAATAGGTAGTTGATGGAAAATCACCTGATCGAAACTTATATGGATCGAGGATCGAGGAGGCTAAGCTGCATGGAAAGCTTTAGTGCGTTGGTGGTGGAGCGGACGGAGGAGCGTTTCTCCGTACAAGTGAAAGAGCTGCGAATGGAAGATTTACCGCCGGGTGAAGTGACGATACGCGTGCGTTACTCGGGTATTAATTATAAAGATGCGTTGGCCTGCAGTCCGAACGGACGCGTCGTGCGCACGTACCCCATGGTGCCGGGGATTGATCTGGCAGGGACGGTTGCCGCTTCGGAGGACCCGCGCTTTCGCGAGGGCGATGAGGTGCTTGTGACCAGCTATGAGCTGGGAACGGGACATTACGGCGGATTTAGCGCGTATGCGCGTGTTCCGGCCGATTGGGTCGTCCCCCTGCCGAAAGGGCTGTCCGCCCGCGAGGCGATGATCTTGGGGACGGCTGGCTTTACCGCGGCGCTCTCGATCCAGCGAATGGAAGAGAACGGGCTGGGCAAGGAGAAGGGCCCCGTGCTCGTTCGCGGCGCGACGGGCGGGGTAGGGAGCAACAGCGTGTCGATGCTGGCCGCGCTTGGCTACGAGGTAGAAGCAAGCACGGGCAAGTCCGCCGATCATGCGTATTTGCTTGAATTGGGGGCGAAACGGGTCGTACCGCGGGAAGAGCTTACCCCATCTGTGAGGAAGCCGATGGACAAGGAGTATTGGGCCGGCTGCGTGGACCCTGTTGGCGGCGAGTCGCTCTCCTATGTGCTGAGCCGGATGAAATACGGCGGTTCCGTCGCGCTGAGCGGTCTGACGGGCGGTGGCGATTTTGCAGCGACTGTGTTTCCTTTTATTCTGCGAGGCGTGAATGTATTGGGCATTGATTCGGTGTATTGCCCGGCGGAGATCCGGAAGCCCCTTTGGGAGCGGATAGCTGCTGAGTTGAAGCCGCCGCTGCTTGAGCGGATGGTGTATAAGGAAGTTGCGCTGGACGGGACTGCCGAGGCGGCGCAAGAGGTGCTGGATGGGAAAGTAAGAGGACGGGTGCTCGTTAGCCTGTAAATCCGGTACTGGGTACTGGGAACGATGACAAGATAAGGAGAGATGAACTTGAAAATGAGAGTTTCGGCTGTACAATATCATTTGCACTCGATACGTAATTTTGAGGAGTTCGCCGCGCAAGTTGAGCATTATGTGAAGGTGGCTCAAGAGTTTGAGGCGGATTTTGTGCTGTTTCCTGAGTTGTTTACGACACAGCTCATGTCCATTGGCGATGAGAACGGCAAAGCGCTGCCGATTGAGGCGTTGCCCACGTATACGGATGCTTATCGGACGCTTTTCCAAGGGTTGGCGAAGACGACGGGCATGCACATCATTGGCGGTACGCACATTACTTCTGAGGAAGGCAAACTGTATAACACAGCGTTTTTATTTTATCCGGACGGTCGGATCGGGGAGCAGAAAAAGATCCATATTACCCCAACCGAGGTGAAGGAGTGGAATATGGGAGCCGGCGATTCGCTGCAGGTTTTTGACACGGAAAAAGGGCGTATTGCGATTCTCGTCTGTTATGACGTGGAGTTCCCGGAAATTGTCCGGATGGCCAGAGCCCGCGGCGCCGATGTGCTGTTTGCTCCGTCCTGTACGGATGACCGGCATGGGTTCCACCGGGTGCGTTATACGTGCCATGCGCGAACGATCGAAAATCAAATCTATGTCGTCACAACGGGGACGGTCGGCGCTCTGCCTACGGTAGATTTCATGCGTGCTAACTTTGGCCAGGCGGCTGTCATTACCCCGAACGACGTGCCTTTTCCGCCCAAAGGCATTATGGTTGAAGGCGAAATCAACGGTGACATGGTGGTCACGGCTGATTTGGATCTAGACCTGCTGACGCTTGTCCGCGACAAGGGCTCCGTCACTACGTGGCGTGACCGCAGAACGGATCTGTACACCGATTGGGCTTAATGAAAGCTGGGGGGATTTCATAGCGTTATGGACGTAAATTCGCACCGATTTTATGCTAAAAAGCTGTACGTCTTCGACGGAGACAAGCCGATCGAGGCGGTCATACGCAATTATGAAAAAGCCGATTTCGACGCGCTGATCCGCGTCCAGCAGGAAAGCTTTCCGCCGCCGTTTCCGTCAGAGCTTTGGTGGAACGAAGAGCAGCTCACGGAGCATGTCACGCGTTTCCCCCAAGGCGCCCTCTGTGTCGAGGTGGAAGGCCGGATTGTTGGGTCGATCACGGGGCTGCTCGTTAGCTACGAGGAAGAGCATGCTAGCGACCACAGCTGGTCGGCGTTGACTGACGACGGCTACATCCGTACGCATCGGCCGGAAGGCGATACGTTATACATTGTGGATATTTGCGTGATGCCCGCCTACCGCAAGTTCGGCCTCGGCAAATGGATGATGCAATCCATGTATGAGGTTGTTGTGCATTTGGGGCTGCGCAGGCTGCTTGGGGGCGGGCGCATGCCGGGCTACCACAAGTATGCTGACGCCATGAGCGCGGAGGAATATGCGAAAGCGGTCATGGCAGGGAACTGCAAAGACCCTGTTATTACCTTCCTGCTGCGCTGCGGCCGGACGCCGGTGCAGGTGGTGCCGGACTATTTGGAGGATAAAGAGTCGCTGAACTATGCGCTTTTGATGGAGTGGCGAAATCCATTTCGAATTTTGACATAAAGGAGCTTGAGGAGCTAATGGAATACATACGGATTAAGAGTATAGACAACCCTTTGTTTCGTGCCATGCACGATTTGATGAAAGAGGTATTCCCGCCAGAGGAAGTACTGGAATATGCTTTGTGGAAAGAGCCGCTGGAGGACCCTGGTATCCGGGTGTTCGTCGCTGTGCATGAAGGGAAGGTCGTCGGCACGACAGAGTACCGCTATTACGAAGATTTCCAGGTAGCGTTGACGGACTTCACCATTATCGGTCAAGCGGGACTGGGCATTGGCCGTTTCCTGGCGCGCAAGCGCTGGAACGACCTGGAGGCCTTAGCAGCCGAATCGGGCAAGCCGATGCTGGGGATGTTTGCCGAGATCTATGATCCGTATCGGATCGAAAGCCATGCATTCGGCGGCGTGAAGCCGATGGATCCTTATGTGCGGCGTGAAGTGTTGTCGCATCTCGGGTACAAACGGATTGATTTCCCATACGTTCATCCTTCTTGGGAGAACAACGGGGAAGCGGTGGAGGAGCTGGACCTTTGTTTCCTTCCGACAGATGAGGAGATGACTCAGCTTGATGCGGCGATTGTTGCGAGCTTCTTGAAACGCTACTACTCCGTTTTGGCGAATAAGCCGCAGGCTTGGCATGATATGGTTGCCGGGCTGGAGGAGAAAACATCGCTCGCGCTTTTACCGTTATAATGGCGATTTGAAAAAGGCTATCTCAAAAGGTCCGCATGAATGACCTTCTGGGATAGCCGCAATTTTACCAGCCGAAATCGAGTGTTTTGCCCGTCTCCGCAAGTGTCTTAATATTGCTTAGAATCATCCACCAGCTTGCTTTCGTTCTCTCGAAGCTCGGGTGGTTCGGCGTCCATTCGTCATTGACGAGCGTCAGTTTCGTGCAACTGCCGACCGTCTCCAAAGTAAACGTCATCCGGGATTGGAAATCCGCATGATTCGGGTTGTAGGACGGACCGGCATGTTCGATGCAGGACAAATGCTTCTCCGGTTCATAGGCCAGAATCGTGCCGTACACATGAACGGTTTCATCGCCGTCGTTGCCAGGCCCGATGTATCTGAAATCGGAGCCGATCTCAAATGTGGACTCCAGCACGCTTCCGAACAAAATTTTCCGCGTCCCCTCCGGTGTCACCAAAATATCCCACACTTCTTTGCATGTTGCACCAATATAAAATTCGTATCTCAGTTCCACTGCCACTCACTCCCTCGTATGTGTTACATTCATGATATAGGATTGTACGCCTCAAGTATTGTAAAAACGCGACAAGGAGTGATCGGCATCATGTCTGACCTCATTACACCCAGTCTGGGCATTATGAATCTCCAGCAAGTACCGCGGAAATTTCAGCTTTCCAGAGTGACTCCCTCGGAGGATTTGGCCTTTTTCATTCGCCATTTCTGGATCGTAAGGTGGGATTTAAGGGGCCAAGAACCTTATGAGCAGCATGTCATTCCGAACCCCTGCGTCAATCTGATCGTGGAGCCGGGGCGAACGGCTATTTACGGTCCTGGCAAAGAGAAATACGGCCATTATCTGGAAGGGCAGGGCTGTGTATTTGGCGCCAAATTCAAGCCCGGCGGTTTTTATCCGTTCGTGGGGCGGCCGGTTTCCGACATGGGGCTCAGTCCGCTGAGCGTTCGGAGTGTTTTTGACGTCGATCCGCTTGCGTTGGAGAAGGTTATGTTCGCTGCAGAAGATGAGCAGGGCATGGTGGCGCTTATGGAGCAAATGATCAGGCCGAAGCTGCCCGGGAAGGATGCGCAGGTGACTTATATCAATGAAATCATTGATTTCATTAACGAGCAGCCTGACGTCACGAAGGTAGACGCCCTCTGCGATCGCTTCGACATAAACAAAAGAACGCTGCAGCGCTTGTTCGACCACTATGTAGGCGTTAGCCCTAAGTGGGTCATTAAGCTGGCGCGCATTCAGAATGCGGCGGAGGCGACCGATGTCAGCGAGAAGCCGAACTGGTCCAAGCTGTCGATGGATCTCGGCTATCACGATCAGTCGCATTTTATTAAAGATTTTAAATCCATAACCGGCCAAACGCCGGATGAATACGCCCGGCAGGCGCAATAAGAAGAGTCGGCTTCTTGGCTTCTTAGCGGGCTGGTTCTTTTCATCAATTTAGATGGAATTTATCCTGTTAATTTCAAAGTATAACCTCCGTCTGCTCTTTTAACTGGAAATCCTCCCGTTAATTAACCGGAAAACCGTCAATTGTAGGCGTTATGGCTATATTAACAGGAGAAATTCCAGTAAATTCTAGCAACACCCTTCTCTAGGGGGAGATTAACGGGAGTTTTTCCCGTTGGTTCACCCGCAGCTCTATCAAGAGGCAATCTTTCAAGGGCGACGATGTGACGAAACTTTATGTAAAACGAATTATTAGCTTACCCCGCGGCAGACCAGACCTGTATAATGACAGTAGGCAAGTAATTAAGTCTTATGGAGGACAACCTAGTGAAACAAGGCATTATTCCACGGGCAGGACTGTCGTCGCAGGAGCTGAAGGAAGTTAGGGAATTATGGGAGGCTTGCAACCGCCATGACCATATTGAAATAAAACTGAACTGGAGCACATTATCCGATCGTCCGCCAGGCGTGACGAATGACTTTTTATTTTACCGGGATGACCGGATTGTCGGCTTTCTGGCGATATACAGCTTCCTGTCTACGGAAGTGGAAATTAGCGGAATGGTGCATCCGGAGGTGCGGAATCAGGGGATTTTCGGCCAATTGGTGCAGGCCGCGCTGGAAGCGTGCAGAGGCAGGGGAGTGCCGAAAGCGATTTTCATCAATGAACGCGGATCGGTGAGCGGCAAGGCATTTTTGACGAAGCTTGGAGCGGACTACAGTTTCTCCGAGTATGTGATGGAGCTTCAGGAGGATGCGGCAAGGGCTCCGCAAACTGGCGAACAGCCGATCGCGCTTCGTTCCGCCACTGTGCAGGATACGGAGCTGCTCGTTGAACTGAACACGTCCGGCTTCAACATGCCGGAGGACGATGCGAGACAATACGTCAATCAAACGCTTGCCGGTGACAAAGAGCGAACCTGGATCGCAGAGCTTGGGCTCGGTGAGCAGAAAGAACCAATTGCAAAAATCGGAGCCATGATCGGGGAGGATAGCAGCGGATTCATCTACGGCTTTTGCGTCCTGCCGGCATATCGTGGCAAAGGTTATGGGCGTCAGATACTGAGCCAGACCATTATAGAGCTTAAGCAGCGGCATCAGGCGGGCAAGGTCAAGCTTGAAGTAGCGGTCGAGAACGAGAAAGCGCTCGGGTTATATGAATCCTGCGGCTTTAGAACGAAGAATGCGAATGACTATTACGTGCTAATGCTGGGCAAAAACGAATAAACAAAGAGGATAGAGCGGCAGTTGTAAACTGATCTCTATCCTTTTTTTGTCTGCTTATCCCTGCTGGTAAATGAGCTCGGAGGAGGCGCTGATGATCGTGCCTGTATCTTGCCCTGCGCAAATTTCTTTCATGGAGCCGGGTTTGTCGAAATTGAACACATGAATGGGAATATGATAGTCTCGCGCGAGAATGAAAGCGGACTGATCCATGACTTTCAAATTATGATGGATAACGTCGTTGTAGTGGAGAGATTTGTACTGAAGCGCCTCTTTATGATGCTTAGGGTCTTTATCGAACACGCCGTCAACGCCTTGCTTCGCTACAAGAATGGCTTCACAGTTCACTTCAATGGCTCTTTGAACCGACGGATAGTCGGTAGTGACGAAGGGCTGTCCGTTGCCGCCTGCAAAAATCACGATGTACCCTTTTTCCAAATGATGAATGGCTCGAAGCCGGATGAAAGGCTCAGCCACAGAAGCAATCGGAATCGCCGTCATGACGCGCACTTCCGCTTCGGTCTTCGCTTTCAGAACCCCGCGCAGCATCAGGCTGTTGATGACGGTAGCGAGTGTGCCGATATTGTCGGCCTCCGCCTTCTCGATCCCCCAGCTTTCGCCCATATTGCCACGAAAAATATTGCCTCCGCCGATGACAAGGCACACCTCGACGCCTAACTGAACGACGGTCATAATCTCGTTCGCGATATGATCCAGCTGTTTAGGATCGAAGCCGAACTCGCTTTCTCCCGCTACAGCCCCACCGCTTAGTTTAATGAGGACCCGTTTATACCGCATGTCGATCTCTCCTCCCTTTGAGACAATCTGTATTCTTGCTTCAAAATCACCGCTGCCCGCTTAGGAAGATCAGCTTCGGCGCGAAAAAAAACACTAAAGCAGCGAACGCTTTAGTGTTTAACGGAAATGAGAAATAGGAAACGTTTCTGCTTGATCACAGGACCCTTCATACTCCTCACACCTTTCGCTTATGATTAAAAGCTATTGTACACGAACTAAGTGGAAGATTGCAATTTTTGCGGCACGCGCATGTGAACAAGGAGTCCGATGACGACCAGCACCAGAAGGGAACCGAGCGCGACGCGGCTGGCGAGATTGCCTGTAGAAGCGAGTGCCCAGGTAATCGATCCGTACAGCGCCGGTCCGACAATCGAGGATACTTTGCCGGAGAAGGCGAATAAGCCGAAAAACTGGCCGCGTTTCTCCTCGGGCGTTAATTGCACGATCAGTGTGCGGGACGTTACCCACATGGCTCCCATGGACACGCCATAGAGGCTGCCGGCGGCCCAGAACAGGCTTTGGCTTGTCGCTAGCGCCGCTATGGCAATCGCGATAATGAGGATGAAGGCAACGATGGTTACGGCCTTCTTAGGTCCTACACGGCGGGTGACATAGCCGAAAAGGAAGGAGCCGATGATGCTCGATACGGTCGAAACTAAGTAGAGAAGAATGAACTGCCCGGTGGTGAAGCCCATCACCGTATTTGCGTAAATCGCCATGACGGCAATTGCCGTGGCAATGGCATCGTTAAAGAAGAAGTAGGCGATCATGAACAGAAACGCGGCACGGTACTTTCGCGCCTCTTTGAACGTAGCCCAGATCTCACGATAGCCGCTCAAGAGTGATTTGTTCCCGCTAACCGGCTTCTGCGGTTTCTCTTTGTAGAGGAACATGATCGGTAAGGAGAAAAGTAAGAACATAAGCGCGCTGGGAATAAACGTATTTTCAAAATGATTGCCGTTAATGAGCGGAAATACGACGAGCCCGACCAAAGTGCCGACATAACCGACCGCTACGCCGATGCCGGACACGATAGGGATTTCACGCTCGCTGCCCAGATCAGAAATCATGGAATCATAGAAGATTAAGCTCGAATTATAAAAGAATTTGGCGATCATGAAGAAGAAGATGACACCCAGAATCGATGCGTTGAGCCCTGCCCATTGCTGATCCGTATGCCAAATGGCGGAAGCGCCCATGAGCAGTGTCGCCAGAATGGAAATTAAGGTGAAAGGGACAAGGTAGGCTTTCTTTTTGCCCGTCCGGTCGATCCACACGCCGAATAAGGGGGACAGCAGCACGAGAAAAAAGCTGGATAAAGCGTTGGAGTACGTGATGAACGTGCTGGCAATCTGATTGAGCTCCTCGCTTTTGCCTAACGTTTCTTTTAAATAAAAAGGATAGAAGACCGTCACGATATTGGAGGAAAAAATCGTATTCGCGAAATCATACATGGCCCAAGCGAATATCGGCAGGGAGAAGAACAATGTCCAAGCGCTGCGAGTGTGTATCGGGTTGGAAGCGGGTTCAAGCTTTGCCACCGGGGTCACCCTTTCCTAATGATGAGTTGCGTTTCCTTTAGTATATTGGCCGCCGGGCAGAGAAATCCCTGTCGCTTTACAATAAAAAAATCTCCCCTTCCCCGAATCGGAGAAGGAGTGACTAGGCTGATCTAGGCGTCTAACTTCGGCTTCTTAATTTCTACTTCAATCATATCCATATTTTCTTTCATCTCAAGCACATCGATTCCGTTGCGCTGTAGAGTACTGGAGAGAGAGTCTTTGTCCTGCGCCGGAAAAACATATGCATTGCTTTTCTTGTTATCCAGCAAATTTTTGGCAACCTGGACGAGTCGCTGCATCGAGAAAGGTTTTTTAAGATATTTCTGAATATCCTTTTCGTGGAAATCTTGCGGCTGATCGAGTGCGGTCGATACAATCACCGGAGTTTGGTAGTACATCGGGTGCCTGGATAAGTCGGAGATGAAATCCCATCCGTTCTTAACGCCTTCAAGATGAATATCCACGATGAACAGAATCGGCTCGCCTTTGCAGCGGTTCAAAGCGATAATGCCTTCTTCCGCAGAGCGCAATTGAATCGAAGGGAGATCTAGCTTATTCAGCGCAACTTGGATCAGTTTGGCGAGGTCGTCATCATCTTCGAAAATAACGATTTTCCCTTCCATGGAAGATAGCTTGTACTGCTCGAATTCAATTCGGAAAGTAGTGCCTTCCCCCATTTGAGACTCGTAGGAGATCTGTCCGTTATGCCCTTCGACGATTTCTTTCACAATGGCTAAGCCTAAGCCGGTTCCCCCGATTTGGCGGCGGTCGGAATTATCGACCCGGAAAAACTTGGAGAACATTTGATCATGGGCCTCCTCCGGGATGCCAAGTCCGTAATCCTGCACGGATGCGACAATTTTACCGTTCGCTGCGGACAAATAAATGTCGACGCGCTCCGCCCCCGGAGAATATTTAATCGCATTGGAGATCAGATTGTGGAATACTTGCCGGATCCGGTCCGCGTCTGCCCGTACCCATAATTCTTTCTCCTGCTGGTGAATGACGATGCTGTGGTTTTGCTTGTCCTGCCATTGATCGACGATATCCTGTACGGTCGGCAGCAAATTGATCGGGGAGAAATGGTATAACTGCCGGCCGGACTCCATCCGCTGCAAATCAAGGAAATCGTTAATTAAATTCGATAGACGGTGAGCTTCTTTATAAATGGTTTCCATGTATTTCTTCTGTTTATCTTGCGGCAGCTCGCGATGCAGCAAAATCTCGATGAAGCCGAGCACGCTGGCCAAGGGAGTCCGCAGCTCATGAGAGACAATGGAAATGAACTCATTCTTCATTTCATCCACACGTTCTTCTTCTGTCCGGTCACGGAAAACAAAGAGGTATCCTTGCTGTTCCGTATCTTCACTGACGACGGTCGCATAAAGCTCCGCATGCTGGGGCTGGTCGTCAAGCACAAAGCCAAAACGCTGCGTAAGATGCGTATGCGTGCCGTTAATCAGCGCTTCAATCGAAGCCGCCGCACCAAAAAAGCTCGTCGTTTCAGCAGCGATAGCGTGGCAGCAAGTCACCAAATTCTCGCCGATGCGCTCGTTCAGGCCAAAATAGCGGTTCATTCGGTGATTGGAGAAAAGGATCGTCCCTTGGGAATCGCACATCATCATGCCTTCGTGCGCCGATTCCAAAATATTTTGAATCAGGTCGCGTTGACCTTCGATTAACAGTTTTTCGGCAATGAGTTCATCGTTCAATTCCGCCAAATGAGCGGCCTGCTTCACTCTCTCGTCATTCATCACCTGCGCGAAGAACGCCAAGCCGAATTGACGGACCAAACCTTTGGTCAAGCGTTGGTTGTTTTCTTGGAACACGGAGCTTTGGTAGCTCGTAAGCAGAAGGAAGCCGATGACCGTCTGTTTATCGTCGAGCAGTGGAACATAGTGATCGACAGCATGGTTCATTCCGCCATGCACACCCTTTTCATGCCCGGAGACATCCCGCGTGTGGATCAGATTCGTTCCTTCTTCGAAAACCCGCCTTGCCGGCCCAAAAAGCTCCTTCTGATGCACCTGGATGTGATCCTTCGGATACCCGATGGAATGGATGACCTCATAGGAGGGAGTCGTGCCCGCGTTTTCCCGTTTCATCACGACAAGGGCTGCATCCTGCAGCAGGGAATTCAACAGCGCAGGCAGCGTATGCTTCAAGAAATCCTTGAGTTCCACGTAGCCGGTAAGTTTCTCTTGGTAGGAGGAAATCAGCTCAAGATCTTGCTCCCTCTCGGACAGCTTGGCTAAAGTGACCTGCTGCTCTTCCTGCTGGGCAATGATCTCCTCATTCTGCGTTTCGAGGCTCTCGGCCATATAGCGGTAAGTTTCCTCGCTTTTACGAAGCTCTTCTTCGGCATGAATAGCCCGGAAGGAGATGAAGAGGGACAGCACCCCTGCAATTAAAGCGATAATGCCTCCAACCAGTGTAATGGCCCGGGAGGTTTTGCCTGCTTTGAGCGAAGTTTCGTAGGCATCTTCTGTAATTTGTCCAATGATCTTCTCGATGCTCGTATGGATGACACGGTAACGATCCATCATTGTCTTGCCGGCTGCCGTCCGGGACTTGGCTTCATCCAATTTGCCTGCGCGAATCAGCTCCAGCTGGGAGTCAAAGAACTTCTGCAGATTGGTAATCGCCGGAATCGCCTGCGTATCCATAATAAGCTGCAGGGTCGGATACTTTTTATCGTACATGCGAATGTTGTCCAGATCTTCCTCCAGCTGCTTTCTGCCTGTCGTATAAGGCTCCAAATATTGCTCGCTGCCGGTTATCTCATAACCGCGAATGCCGGTTTCCTGATTGATCAGATCGGTTAGCAAGCTGTTCGTTGTTTTGGTGATCGGAATGGAATCATTCACGATCGCATTGCTTTCACTCTCCATATTGCGTGAAGCAATGTAGTTGGATACGCTGACAAAAGCAAGCAAAACGACGATTAAAATAACGTATAACATGGAGATTCTCGATCTCGTGAATGTTCTCATTGCCACTTGGTCACCTGAATTCTACATAGAATATATGATGGATTTGGATTTTTAGATGAAATTCGACAAGACTCAACAAAATTCCTTCAATTTACAATCGTGTTATGTTATCTCCCATGAATTGGATTGCAAGAATCGACAATGTCGTTTACAATACTATTCATTACTAGGTTCATGTTACGTTTGGCAACATGGAAGTTCAGATGAGGAGGGCGCATACCGTGCAGGTTAATGACAGCAGGATTCCGCTGAGACATGAAGTACGTCCGTTCTTCCAGCCCATTCTTTCTCTTCAAACGCAGGAGATCATCGGCTACGAGACGCTGGGCAGGCGAATTGGTGGAAATCATGTCGAAAGCTTGGGGCCTTTTTTCAAAAACCCTGACATTCCGGAAGATATGCAGCTGCTCATCGATCGACACCTCAGGGAGCTGGCGATTGAACAGCTGGCCTCCGCACACGACCAAAGTTCATTATTTATTAACTTAAAACCGTCTTGGATTTATCGGACCTATAAACGCACAGGCGTGCTGCCTACGATCGAACTATTGCGAAAATATGATATCAATCCGGCGCGTATCGTGATTGAGATTACGGAAGAGGAGTTCACAGGGAAGCTGCATGAGCTTACCCAAATTGTGGAGCTTTATCGGGAATTCGGCTGTACCATCGCGATAGATGATGTGGGCAGCGGGTTCAGCAACTTTGACCGCATCGCCAGCTTGCAGCCGAAAATTTTGAAAATCGATCTGAATATATTGAAAAAAAGCGCGATCCATGCAGGTTATAAAGCATTGATGCAATCCTTCTCCATTCTGGCGGCTCAAATGGGCGCTTCCCTGCTCGTAGAGGGAGTTGAAACGAAGCAGGAGCTGCACAGTGCGCTGCAAGTGGGAGCTAGGTATGTTCAAGGCTACCTCTTCTCCAAAGCAGAGCCGTATCTGCAATATAAGGATGCTTTCAAGCCGCTGCTCAAAGAAGAAATGAACCTGTTCGGCCAAGGCGAGTTTCAACGAAACAGCCACTTGTCAGCCATTCACCGAAATTTGGACGCCCTGACCCAATCGGCTTATGGGATTGTATCGGCGGAAGATGCGGACCGGCTTATTGAACATACGATTAATACTGTGACCGATAATTGTATTCGGATTTACATATGCATGGAGGACGGCTCACAAATTTCTTCCAACTACATCCGCAAAAACGATGCCTGGAGCAAAGATGTAAGCTACCGCGGAGCGAACTGGACGTGGCGTCCGTATTTTATCTCCAACATTCTTATGATGAACCTGCAGAAGCAGGGGACTTTATCGCAAGTATACACGGATTTGGATACTTCGCATCAAATTCAGACCTACTCCTGCGCGTTGGGTGATGGGTATTATTTGTTTTTGGATTTGATGATTTAGGCAGGGCCGGGCGGGAATCTACGACAAGGTAGAGCTTTCTCTATAATGCCCGTCTTCGTTGTATAAAGTGCAATATAAAGGTGGTCTTTACGTCGCCATCCTAGCGTTCATTGTACAATATACACTCATTTTGCCGAAATATCCTAAAAATAGTCCATTTCAGCCCGAAACGTTGCACTTTGTACAACATAGGGTGGAGCAGGGGTGGAAATATAGCATTAATGTTGTACGAAGTACAATATAGAGTGGAACAGAGGCGCAGTACAGAGATACTGTGGTACGAAGTACAATATAGAGCGGAACAAGAACACAATACAGAAATACTGTGGTACAAAGTTCAACATAGAGTGGAACAGAGGCACAGTACAGAAATATTGTGGTACAAAGTTCAACATAGAGTGGGACAGAGGCGCAGTACAGAGATACTGTGGTACAAAGTTCAACATGTGGGACAGAGGCACAATACAGAAATACTGTGGTACAAAGTTCAACATAGAGTGGAACAGAGGCGCAGTACAGAAATACTGTGGTACAAAGTTCAACATAGAGCGGAGCAAAAACAAAATACAGAAATACTGTTGTATGACATACAACGTAGAGAAAGACCGTCAGGCATCAAGCTAGACGGTCTTTTTTGTGACATGGGAATGGGGAGGCACAAAAGACGCATAAAGCGCGTGCCCCACTCCCTCACAGTAAAGGTAACGTGAGGACACTATTCCACCGATAATAGCTCTTTGAGCCAGCAATGGGGAACTATAATCCTCTATTTTGCCGTTTTGGTTAGAAAAGGGCTCATTTCAGTGAAATAAGGCCCTGCTGTTCACCTGAGATTGTGAAGACTCCGTTTATGGCCTAAATAGCGGCCTGCAGTTCCTACATAACACAGACTCGCACACGGTTGAAGCAAAGTCAGCTAGCGGAATAATACGTCCGCCGCGACTATGCTGGCTGCTGCATCTGCAGCAGCCACAGAGGCCCCAGCATCCGCCATGTGGCCCAGCCCCAGCATCCACCATGTGGCTCAGCCCCAGCATCCACCATCCGCCATGGCGCTCAGCACGGCCTACGCCTCAACCCACTCGCGGCGCAGCGAGAACAAATCGCGCAGCTCGTCGGTCGACAGCTCGGTGATCCAGTTCTCGCCGGAGCCGACGATCTGCTGGCTGAGGCCGAGCTTGCGCTCGATCATCTCGTCGATGCGCTCTTCCAGCGTGCCGAGCGTGACGAACTTGTGCACCTGCACATGGCGCGTCTGCCCAATACGGAAGGCGCGGTCCGTCGCTTGGTTCTCGACGGCGGGGTTCCACCAGCGATCATAGTGGAACACATGGTTCGCCGCCGTCAAATTGAGCCCGATGCCCCCGGCCTTCAGCGAAAGAATGAACACATTGCGCTGCTCCTCCGCCGGCAGGTCATCCGTGCTCTGGAAGTGCGCGATCATGCTATCGCGCCCGGTTTTGGTCGTTCCGCCATGCAGAAACAGCACGGGCTCGCCCAGCTCCTGCTGCAGCACATGCTGAAGCAGGTTGCCGGTCTCGACAAATTGCGTGAAGATCAGGCATTTGTCGCCTTCCTGGCGCAGCTCCTGGACCATTTCCAGCAGGCGCTCGAGCTTGTTCGAGCGTCCGCTCCACGGGGCGGCAAGCCCTTCCTTGAGCAGCAAAGCAGGGTGGTTGCATACCTGCTTGAGCTTCGTCAGCGCGGCGAGGATGAGCCCGCGCCGCTCCATCGCGGAGAGCGTATCCAGCCGGTCAAACATGTCCTGGATATAGTTTTCGTACAACGAGCCCTGCTCGGCGGTCAGCGAGATGAACGTTTTGGACTCGTTCTTTTCGGGCAGATCCAGCTGAATCGCCGGGTCTTTCTTCTCGCGGCGCAGCAGGAACGGGCGGATCAGCTTCTGAACTTTGCCGATGATCTCGCTATCGCGCGTTTTCTCGATCGCATTCACGTAGCGATGCGTAAACTCGCGCACCGTGCCGAGATAACCGGGGTTGGCGAAGTCGAAGATCGACCACAGTTCTGTGAGCCGGTTCTCGATCGGCGTACCCGTCAACGCAATGCGATGGTAGCCGTTCAAGCGGCGGATCGCCGAGGCTTGCTTCGTATACGCATTTTTTATATTTTGCGCTTCGTCCAGACAAATGGAGTTCCAGGCGATGCCGCCAAGCTCCGTTTCGTCCAGATGGGACAGCGTGTAAGAAGTCAGTACTAAATCAACTTTGCCGACAGCCTCCGTAAAGGCAGCTCCTTTTAAACGCTGAGGTCCATAGTGCAGATGCACTTTCAGCGAGGGGGCGAAACGTTTCAGCTCCATCTGCCAGTTGCCAAGCACAGAGGTCGGGCAAATGAGCAGGGAAGGAGCGGCAGGCTGCTCGGTCTCTTTGACCGTGAGCAGATAGGTGATCCATTGGATCGTTTTGCCGAGCCCCATGTCATCGGCTAAGCAGCCGCCGAGGCCGAAGCGCCGCAGGAACAGCAGCCAAGAAATCCCGTCCACTTGATAGTGGCGCAGAGAGCCTTGAAAACTGGGCGGCGGCTCAACCGTAGGAATCGCCGCGTTTTGTGTCAGCTGATCGACCATGTGGCGCAGCTGTTCGTTCAGCTCGACCTCCATCTCGATGTAGCGCATCGCATCGGGATCGTCCTCTTCGGGAAGCAGCCCGGCCGCATCGCCCGCGAAATGCAGCTCCAGCACATCGCGGAAGGAGAGGCCCTGCTTCTTCTGCACCTGCTTCATGATTTGCTCGACCTGCGCCATGAATTTCGGGTCGAGCTGAATCCAGTTGCCGCGTATCTGAATCAGCTTGCGCTTCTCCTCCAGGAGCAGGCGGAATTCCTCTTCCGTCAGCTCCAGGTCGCCAACAGCCAGCTTCCAGTCGAATTGCATCAACTGGGTCAGCCCGAACATCGTCTCCCGTCCCGAACCGACGGAAGACTTGATCTTCGCGCGCAGCTTCGGCTTCATCTTGCGGATGCGCTCCCACCAGGCCGGGAGGAACACACTCGTCCCGGCCTCCACAAGCCGCACGCTTCCCTCTGCGAGGAAGCGCCAAGCCTCCTCCTCCGTCAGCGTCTGACGGAGGGCGCCTTCGCCCGCATCCAGCCACGGCAGGATGCGTACCCATTTGGCCGCGTCGCGCTCTACGCGGCCAAGCTCCGGCTGCCACGCCTCCGGCAGCGGCAGTTCGCCCCGCACCGGCTCGCCGGCAGGCGTCACCGTGCGCAGCACTTCCGGCGCAAGCCGGTCCTGCAGCAGCACGCGCAGCTGCCAGCCAGCGCTGTGCGCAAGGTCCGGCTCGGCGAGCTGCAGGCACGTGCGCATCGGCGACCGGTCTTGGCGCCAACCGATGGCGACGAGCCAGTCCTCTTCGTCGAGCCAGAGATCGTCGGCAATTTCGCCGCGGCGCATGAGCGGATAAGCGGATTCGAGTTTGCGCAAATTATCTTTCATCATGCCGTCGGCGTCCACCCATTCGGGGATGAGCGCATGAATCCAGCGGGAGACGGCCGGCGATTCCAGCGCCTGCAGGTCGGCCGGAAGCTGCAGCTTCCAGCCGATCTCGCCTGCTTTCCATTTCTCATAATCCGGCATGAAGCTTCCGGCTGCCAGTGCCTCGCGAACCGCAGGCGCTAAGCGAATGAAATCCGCGCAGTCTTGATGCCAGCTGAGCTGCAGATGCTGGACAGGCTGCGGATCGCTGAAATAGTCGAGCGCCTCAAGGGGCGCAAGCTCGATGCCTTCGCGATTTTGCCATTCGCTCGGCTCCATGAAGGTGCCGTAGAAGGAAGAACGGTGCCAGGCAAAGAGCATATTTTTCAAATCAAGGGCGTCCCATATGCCGCCGTTCTCGCGGGATCCCCATAGGAACAAGGAGCCGCTGGGGAGGGAATTAACATGAACCGTCAGCGCGCTGGTTTCGATCATCGAATCCATTTTCCTTTCTTGAGCTCTTCTTGGAAGGCACGCAAGCGTGAGAATTTATCCGATAAACGGTACACATAGTGCTCCCAGCGATCGTTTTGGCCTAATTGTTTGTAAAGCGCGTGAAGCTTCTTCAGAAGACGGACGGCGGTCTTGTAGGAAGCTCTGTTTTTCTCCAAAACCGCCCGTTCCGCCGCTTGATGATACAGAGGAAGGAGCAGAGCCGCATCGTGTTCTTCGATTGCTTTCAACTCCAGCGTGTACAGGTTCAGCGGCGAAATGCGGTTGGCGAGCTGCAAATCCACCCATTGGCGGTACCGTTTGGTCTGCAGCAAATAGGCTGTGTAATAGTAATACGAGCGAGGCAGCAGAGACTCCATAACCTGTACCCATTCGCTATCGGACTCCAAATGCTTCGTAGTATCGAGCCAATATTGGCAAAAGGTGCGGAAATCATCGTGATTGGCCTGCGCAATGGACTTAAACAACCAGCGAAGCCATACCAGCATGCTGTTCCACTGTTTATCGTTATAATAATAATTCAGGTACAGGAAATAATCCTTCGCGTTGGGATGAGCCAGAAGCTCCAGCAGCCTGAAGGCGCTGTCCGTATCCCCTTGAATAATGTGAAAATGAGCTCTTGCCGCAATCAGCGCATCTTTCTTCCTGGCAAGCTGTTCCTTCTTGGAAAGCAGGGCATCAAGCCGCTGAATCTCTTCTTTCTGCGCTTCTGTTTGGCCGGACAGCTTCCACCAGACGAACCGGTACACGAACAGCCAGTCGATCGGGCTGTCTTTGCCCTGCAGCGCGAATTCCCCGAGCATTTTCAGCGTAGCAAGAAGGTGTTTGGGCTCAGCCGTGAAGATGGCGTTCATATCCATCCCCTGGGCAAGCTGGACGAGCTTGTCTTCGCAGTTTTTGGCGGCGATTTTGCACCCGTTTTCGTGATAATAAGACAAATAGGAGCTTTTGGTCTCCTGATAAAATTGTTCGATTTTGCGCATCATGAAAAGCACAATATGGAGCATGTAGATTTCGCGCATCGCGCTTTTCCAATCGGCCGCAAACCCTGGCAGCGACTCCAGTGCAGAGTCATAAAACGTTTCGATGGAATGCTGATGCGAAATCGAAAAGCCATGAAATCTGCCTTCGAAAAAACGATGCCAATCGGCGGGCAGAGCCGTTTCCTCGGGTTTGTTCGCCTTGGCGGCTTCTTTGCGTTCTTGTGCCGGGGAAGCGCCGCGTACGGGCCTTTTCCTGGCGTATATTTGCTGCTTTAACTGTTGAAGAAGCAGCTCCGGCCGTCCATAAGGGGCGTAAAGACTGAAGAACGTAGCCCCGATATGCTGGCAAAAGCCATCAAAGGAACAGCTGCAGGAGCTGTCCGCAAAATGTTCTAAATTCACCGTCGCGTTATGCAGTCTCTTGCCTGCAACCGTCGCCTGAATGCTCGTGCCCTTCAGATCGACATCCGCCACACGGCCTTTATGATAGTACTCCCAGCCCTGCTCCAGAACGGCAGCATCGAAATGCAGCGGGATTTGCTTGATTAGGTAGTTCATTCGATTTTTGGGAATCTGCAGTTTCAGCATGTGTGCTTTCCTACCCTCCGAGCGGTACATTCCTTCTTCCATAGTAACAGATTTTTTCCGAAATTGCCCATTTCCACAGTTTATGCCAAACGGTATTTTTTTATCCGGGGGAAAATCGGTTAACCCTGCATTCCAACCTATAATATGATAAAGTGAAGACAGAAGGTTAGCTACCGAAGGGAGACTTGATCATGGGTATAAAATTCGGAAGAGAATATAAGGACATTGTAACGGATTTCGTGCGCGGCATAGAGATGGTGGACGGTTTCTATGAGCTGCTGGACATGAACGCGGACGACTGGCAGGAGCTTGAGCAGAATGAACAGGAGGAATGTCTGCGTACGCTGGCTGATGATATTTTCTATGGATTAGGAAGCAGCCCTGTGATGCAGATCGGTGTGGGCTCGGTTCGCCACGACCCGGGAAATCACGTGTTGAAGGTTCATGATGGGGAAAAGCTGGTTTCCGTCATTTACTTGGTTTAAATGCGAGTCTGTTGAGTGCTTTTAGTGAGATAAAGAAAGGTGTATGCAAGCTATGTTGGATGGTGCACGGAAGGTTTTACAACAAGTATATGGATACCCCGAGTTCCGCGAAGGGCAGAAAAATATTATTACCCATCTGCTCGAGGGGAAGGATACGCTTGGCATTATGCCGACGGGCGGCGGTAAATCGATCTGCTATCAGGTCCCCGCGCTGCTGATGGAGGGCGTGACCCTCGTCATTTCGCCGCTGATTTCCTTAATGAAGGATCAGGTGGATGCTCTGGGTGCGCTGGGCGTTCCGGCGACGTTCATTAACAGCACGCTGGAAGCCAGAGAAGTCGAACAACGGATGCAGGGCGCGATGCAGGGCAAGTACAAGCTGCTGTACATCGCCCCCGAGCGGCTTGAATCGGAGCGGTTCCGCGCGCGGATGGCGGCGCTGAACCTCCCTTTTGTGGCCATTGACGAGGCGCACTGCGTGTCCCAATGGGGGCATGATTTCCGCCCCAGCTATGTCGCCATTGCTCCGTTTATTCGCGAGCTTCCGAATCGTCCGATCGTAGCGGCCTTTACCGCTACAGCCACAGCCGAGGTGACGGCCGATATCGCAAGGCTGCTGGAGCTGGATCGGGCGGGCATCTTCGTGAACGGCTTTTCCCGCGATAATTTGGAGCTCACGATTCTTCGCGGAGAGAATAAGCGGGATTACATCCACAATTATGTGAAAGAGCACACGCATCAGCCCGGTATTATTTATGCCGCTACCCGCAAAGATGTGGAGGAGTTGTACGAGTCCTTGCGGAAAAAAGGCTACGCCGCTGGGAAGTACCACGCCGGTTTGACGGATGACGAGCGCTCTTATATGCAGGAAGCGTTTCTCTATGACGATATTCGGGTAATGATCGCGACGAATGCGTTCGGAATGGGCATCGACAAGTCGAACGTGCGTTATGTTATTCACTATAATATGCCGAAAAATATGGAGGCCTATTATCAGGAGGCCGGCCGCGCAGGGCGGGACGGGGAGCCGAGCGAGTGCATTCTGCTGTTCAGCGCACAGGATATTATGACGCAGAAATTCCTTATCGAGCAGAACCAGCTTTCGCCTGAACGCAAAGCGAACGAGTATAAGAAGCTGCAGACGATGATTGATTACTGCTATTCGCCACGGTGTTTGCGGAATGTTATTTTGCACTATTTTGATGAAACGAATATCAAAGACACCTGCGGCAACTGTTCCTCCTGCAAAGACGACCGCGATACGGTCGATATTACCGTTGAAGCGCAGAAAATTTTCTCCTGCATCCGCCGCATGAACGAACGCTTCGGCATTTCGATGGTTGCTTCTGTGCTCAAGGGCTCCAAAGCGAAGAAAATTGTCGAATACCGGTTCGATCGACTGCCGACGCATGGCATTATGCGGGACTTGCCGGAGAAAGAAATTTCCGATCTGATCAACGTGCTAATCTCGGAAGGGTTCCTGCAGCTGTCCGAAGGCCAGTATCCGGTTGTCCGGTTGATGCAGCCCGCAGCGGAAGTGCTTCAAGGCAAGCTGCCCGTCTTCCAAAAGGTGCGCAAGCAGCAGGTCAAAGCCGCTGCCGTCGACAATACTTTGTTCGAGCAGCTTCGACTGCTTCGCCGGGAAATTGCCGCGCGCGAAAAAGTGCCGCCGTACATTATATTCTCCGACAGCACGCTGCGTGAGATGAGCGAGAGCTGTCCGACCTCAGAGTCCGCCATGCTGCGGATCAAAGGCGTCGGCGAGGTCAAATACCGCAACTACGGGAAGCCCTTCCTCGACCTTCTCCGCACGTATGCGGGAGAGAGCGAGGCCGAGGCGGTTGCTTATGATTTTGAGTAATCGCCGTACACCATGCAGTGAAAAAGCGCCATGCCGGTGGGCGTCCTCTTGTCATACGTATCGGTGATGGAAAAACCGGCACGCTCGTAAGTGCGGATGGCCCGCTCATTCCATACGAGCACTTCCAAATCGATCTCCTGCCCTGGAGCTCGCCGCAGCGCTTCGCGGGTAATGAGCCGCACGAATTGTGCGCCATTGCCCTTCCCGCAAAGGTCCGGACGGAGGCCCAGTCCCAGGCGCATAACGCCAAGCATCGGGAAGAATTGAACGAAGCCGCACAGGCTCTCTTTTTCATCAACGATGGCCCGGTATTGTTCAGCTCGAATGTTCTCATCTGCGAATTCGGTCTGCTCCCGGAGCATGATGTCCCATGATGGCCAATTGTACAGCTCATAGGGAGACGGGTATTTCCATGTACATACTTCCACGCAGTGCGTGTCTGTTAGGGGCACAATTTGCCAAGGTAAGCCTGCATAGGCCATTTGATTATCACCCTTTCATTTATTGGCTGGAGGTTCGCATGGGTTGGCTTTTACATATTTCAGGCAGTTCATGTATTCTTTTTTCTATGCTCATGCTAGGATTACATACATTTCGTATTTCGGTTAATAAAAAATGGCCGATTGCGCTAATCTGCACCGTAGGCATCTCCTCTTTTATCGATCTATTCACCTTAATGGCGGGTACGAAGTCTTGGAGTCCTATGCTTCTTATTGTACTGAAAGCCGTTTGCGTTCACTATCTATTTCGATTGCGCGGGCTCCATGCGCTCATGATCGTAATGATTGGGGCAGTAGGCTATAGCGTCTTTTTGGCTATTGTTTTATTTGCCGTATCCATCGTGACGGGCGTTCCCGTGTACGATTATTTTGACAGGCTCGATTCGGTGTATCATCCGCTGAAGATCTATGCCGCGCTCCTTACGAGTCTTACGGCGTTGCTCTTGCATATGAACCGATTAGGTTTTACTTTGCGGCTGGAGCGGCATGGAAAGAATGCAGGGAGTGCCGGGGAGACTCGGAACGTACGGAATGGCTGGAATGTGCAGCATCTGCGGCATGTGTGGCATCCCCAGAACTATGTGTTTTTTCCCGCTCTTTTGACTGCCTTTGTGTTATTCTCTTCGGCTTATTATGGAGTATCCACGCATGTGGCGTCCATCCTCTATTGGGCTGCGGGCTTTTGCATCGTGCTGGTCTGGATGCTGTACCTGTTGTATCGCAAAGAGATGGAGGAGCTGTAAGTCGTTGCAGGGTTGTTGTTGGAGTTCGATCCATGCAACTGAAAGTTTTTGGGTACAATGAAGATAACGATTTTTATTTGGAAGAGGAGGTCATTGCAATGACCCAAGTTACAGTTCGTGAAGCTGTTATACAAGATATTCCCCAGTTAAAAACGTTAATGCTCGCTTATATCGTGGACTTCTATCAATATCGCCAGCCTGAGGATGAGAAGCTGAACGGGCTGATCCATCATCTGCTGGAGCAAAAGGACGGCATTCAATTCGTAGCCGAGACGGAGGAGGGGACATTGGTCGGTTTCGCGACCTTGTATTTTACCTTCAGTACTTTGCGTGCTTCCAAAATAGCGGTCATGAACGATCTCTACGTGATTGAAGCAGAGCGCGGTCAAGGTGCGGCGGCGAAGCTTTTCGCAGCTTGCAAAGGGTATGCGGCCAGACATGGATACGCTAATTTATCATGGACTACGGCCAAGGACAACTTCCGTGCGCAAGCTTTTTACGATAAAATGGGCGGAGATCGCAGCGATTGGCTCACGTATTCTGTGAATCCGACGATTGGTCTCGGCGATTAATCTATCTTTCACCATTCTGACCATAACAGGTTAACCTTCATCTCCGCTTCGTGCGGTTGGAGGTTTTTTTGCGTGCAGTTTTGTTCGGCAGATACGACCTAAAAATCAGTTTCATAATGTAGGGAGAATCACAAATACTAAGAATGTTTCCACATTACCCATATATAAAAATTGACATATCATTAAGTTTGGAACATAATATTAATTCGTATACGAAATAATTAGGGGGGCTCTTTTGGACGAACAGCAGCGCTTTATGCAAATTTTCCAGACGTACCGGGAAGTCAATCAAGCTTTCTATCAAGTTATGACCAGAGTTGCTCAACGTCATGGGCTTACGCCGCTCCAGCTCATCGTACTTCGAATTCTTGAAGAGTATCCGGGGATCAGGCTCATGGAGCTTTCTGAGAAGCTGAGACTTGGGAACAGCACAACGAGCGGCATCGTCGATCGCATGTTCAAATCGGGACTGGTGACGCGTGAACGCACCGAGAAAGATCGCCGGGCGATGACGCTGAAGCTTTCGGACAAAGGAGCGGCGCTGTGGGAGGAATCCAATGAAACGCGTATGGCACTCCTTCGGCCATTGCTCAACTTGTCTGAGGAGGATCAGGAGCAGCTCAACCGGGTTCAAAATGAGATTTTGAAGATTTTAAAGAATATAAGTGAGGATGATCTCAATGATTAGCATGGTTAATGCAACGCTACGCAAAGGCCCTATCATGGCTTCGTTGCTGATCGCAGCATTCGTGGCCTTATTAAGTCAAACCGTTTTAAATGTGGCATTGCCTAAAATGATGACGGACCTGAACGTGAATGAAAGCACGATCCAATGGTTGTCAAACGGCTATATGCTCATGAACGGTGTTCTCGTTCCAATCAGTGCCTACCTGATCAACCGTTTCACAACGCGCAGGCTATTTCTAACTGCCTCGACATTATTCGCTATCGGAACGATTATATGTGCGTTATCCGGAAGTTTTAGTATGCTTTTGGCTGGCCGTCTTGTGCAAGCTGTCGGTGCCGGGATTCTGATGCCGCTTATGTCCGTTGTGGTTCTAACGATTTTTCCTGTCGCTGAACGCGGTAAAGCTATGGGCATGATGGGGATCGCGATGATTTTCGCTCCGGCTATCGGGCCGACGATGTCCGGATGGATTGTGGAGCATTACCATTGGCATGTTCTGTTTTATATCGTTCTGCCACTTGCTATCTTTGCCGTTATATTCGGCGCTATCTCTATGAAGGATGTTATTAAAACCTCAAGACCGAACCTCGATATCTTGGGGGTTGTTCTTTCGACGCTCGGCTTTGGCGGGATTCTTTACGGTTTCAGTGCAGCGGGGAGCGATGGTTGGGGAAGCACGAATGTTGTGACCTGTCTTGTCGTGGGCGCCATTTCTTTGCTGCTCTTTGTTATACGCTCGGTAAAAGGTAAAACGCCGTTGCTCGAGTTCCGCGTATTTAAATACTCGATGTTCTCGCTGACGACATTAATCAATGCCATTATCACGATGGCCATGTTCTCAGGCATGATCCTGCTGCCCATCTTCCTGCAAAACATCAGGGGCTTCACACCGCTGGAATCGGGTTTGCTCTTGCTGCCGGGAGCAATCCTCATGGGGATTATGTCCCCCATTACGGGTATGATTTTCGACAAAGTAGGCGCCCGCTGGTTGGCTGTTATCGGCCTTATCATTACAACTATAACCACTTATGAGTTCAGCCAGCTTACAGCAGATTCGACTTACAATCATTTGATGCTGGTATATACGACGCGGATGTTTGGGATGTCCATGCTCATGATGCCGATTCAAACAGCAGGTATGAACCAATTGCCGCGGCGCTTGAATGCACACGGATCCGCGATGTCGCAGACGCTTCGGAACGTCTCGGGCGCACTTGGAACGGCGCTTCTTGTGACATTCATGACGAACAAAGCGGCTTCTCATGCAAAAGAGCTCATTATCTCGGGCCGAATCGATCCGACCAACAAAGCTCAAATGGCAGAAGTTACGCAAGCGGCAACGATCTACGGCATCAATCACTCCTTCGTCATCGCGACTTGGCTGAGTATTGCTGCGCTTGTGCTTGCTTTCTTCATCCGTAAGGTAAAACCGCAGGAAGATTCAACCGATGCAGCCCCAAACCCAGTCTCTGCGCCGGCGGTTGACCGCGGGTAATGGGGTGTGGATGCTCCGTCCGGTAGCTGTGTTAGGGGATTTTCACGGCTGCTAGCCTATGTTGTACTTAGTACAACATAAAAGGTGTCTGTGACCTGCAAAGCGGCACCTGATTGTATAAAGTGCAACCATTTCTGCCTAAATGGCGTGGAATCAACCGTTTATAGCCCTCCGCGTTGTATAAAATACAATGTAGAGGATGTTTAAGCTTCATCAAGCCCATAATGGTTGTATAAAATACAACATAGAAGGGACCACATCGAAGAAACCATTAGACCGTTAGGCTCATTGCCTGACGGTCTTTCTTTTAGGTAGCTGAATGTACCGCAGCCAAGTTCCAAACATAACTTCCGTGCGCGGGATTTTTACGATAAAATAAGTGAAGGTTTAATGAAATGGGCAAGTCATTGCAGGTAGAGGAAGGTGGCATAATCTGTGGAAAATATCGTGAGCCAATCGTGGCTGCTCGGGCAGCTGGGCGATGCCAACATCGTCATTGCGGATTGCCGTTTTGCGTTAGGACAGCCAGAATCCGGCAGAAACAATTATGAGCAGGACCATATAACGGGAGCCGTATACGTTGATTTGGAGAAAGACTTATCCGGTGCCAAAATGGCGCACGGCGGCAGGCATCCCCTCCCGGATCTGGGAGCCTTCTCGATCCTCGTCGGCAGCCTCGGCATCGACAGCACGAAAACCGTCGTCGCTTACGACGATCAAGGCGGAGCCATGGCTTCGCGCCTATGGTGGATGCTGAAATTCCTCGGCCACTCCGAGGTGTACGTGCTCGACCAAGGATACGCCGCTTGGAAAGCAGCCGGGTATCCCGTAACGGATGAAGAGCCCGCTGTGTATCCGCGTACGTTCTCGCCGAAGGTGCAGCGCACGATGCTGGCTTCCATGGACGAGGTCAAGGACAAGCTTGGCCGTCCGGGCGTTGTGCTCGTGGACTCGCGCGAGGAGCGCCGCTACCTCGGCTTGGAAGAGCCGATCGATCCCGTAGCCGGTCACATTCCCGGCGCCCGGAATTACTTCTGGAAAGGCGTGCTCGGCGCGGATGGCTCGTGGTTGCCTGCGGCGAAGCAGGAGCAGCATTTTGCCGGCTTGCGCGATGCCGATGAAATCATCGTTTACTGCGGCTCCGGCGTGACGGCGTGCCCGAACGTGCTGGGCCTGAGCGAAGCGGGCTTCGACAATGTGAAGCTCTACAGCGGAAGCTGGAGCGACTGGATCAGTTGGGAAGACAACCCGGTGGCGACTGGGGAGGAAGAGTAAGCTAGAAATCGTGTCGTAAACGGTTTAGGGGCTGTAACAGCTGCCAAGTGGCAGGTTGTTGCGGCCCTTTTTTGGTTTCTCTGTCAACAGCCTGCAAACAAGAAGCTGGGGAAAGCAGTTGCAGGAACCACGGAGCCAGCCACAGTTGGGCAGTCGGGTCAGGTGGTGATTGCATGCTTGTTGGTTTTGCTTCTGTCTCTCCACAAGCAGGCGCGGTGCAGCATTTCGTGAATAGAAAATTTTTACAAAATTCCTTTACCGGAATATTCCTAATATGGTATATTCAAAATATGAATGAAATTTGAGGAAAGGAGATGATGAGGGAGTGATGAACGAAGAGGTTGCCGCCTTTATCGAGAACTTGGGAGCAGCTTGGCAAATTGAGCTTTCTAAGCAACTGAGAGAGATGGTTCACCAAACCATTCCATCGGTGGAAGAACGAATTCAGTACAAGAAGCCCCATTTTCTGAAAAATGGCCACTATGCCGCGGTGATTTCACCTTCGAAGGATGCGATAGCCTTTATGATCATGAACACAACTGGGATGGAATTTCCAAAGGGCTTCGAAGGACCGCCGGAACGCAAATGGATCAAAATTAAAGAGGGAGTTTCCCCAGACTACACCGTGCTTTCCTCGCTACTCGCTCAGGCCACTCAAGCGCTCTAATGGAACCGGAAACGCTCGGTGCTTTTGCAGAGCCCACTCGTTTTGCGGATTGTGGAGCTGCTGCGTAACGGTCCACTTACCGTTTTGGCTGCCAGAAATCCCCTGATGGGATGAGAATGTGGGGGGAATTTGTTTATCAAGAAGTGATCGCGCCAGAAAAGCTTGTTTTCATTCAATCGTTTAGTGACGAAGAAGGGAATATAGTTCGGGCTCCTTTTAACCCGAATTGGCCGCTTGAGATTATCAACATCCTAACTTTCACAGAAGAAGATGGAAAGACCACAGTAACATTCAGCGGCGGTCCGGTGAATGCATCGGAAGAGGAAATGGCAGCATTCGAAGCCATGAAGCCGATGGTCAAACAAGGATTCGGCGGTACATTCGAGCAGCTTGATCAGTACTTGGCCAGCCAGCAATAATGTAAATGGACTTATTTGCAGGTGACTCGCCTTCGTACACCATGTTTTTCGGGTAATCTTTGGCGTTCCGGAACCCCTACTTTTTGACTTTGGAACTATTCAAGCATGCGGGGGCGTGCGGAGATAGAAGCTGGAGCGATTGGATCTCATGGGAAGACAACCCAGTGACGACTGGGGAGGAAGAGTAAGCTAGAAATCGTGTCGTGAATGGTTTAGGGGCTGTAACAGCTGCCAAGTGGCAGGTTGTTGCGGCCCTTTTTTAGTTTCTGTATTAAGGACTTTTTAACTACTATATCCACAAATTTACGATACTTTAATCCTATTATTGTCGAATTTTCTGGTGATTTATTTCACTTTTTTTGATATATTATAGGTCTAATGAACTATTAGTACGAAAAATATTGTTCTGCACAGAGATTGTTCAGAAAAAAATCTCCCAAGGCACCGTTCTGTTTGTGCCTTGAGCGAAGCGAAAGGAATAGGAATAAGTATGAAAAATAATGGCGTTAAAAGATTTATTTCAGCTGCGCTTTCTGTGCTCCTGATGCTGGGGGTTGTAGGTTTTTCCCCATTCGGCAGCTTAGTGGCTGCGGCGGCAACCCCGTCGACTACGGCCAACTACAATCAGTTCCAGATCAAGCTGACTGCCGACCCGGCGACAGATGCGGCACCTGTCGGTTCGCCAGGCGGTTTCGGCACTGTCGGCTCAGCCGGACGCATATGGACGGACAAGAGCGTTACGGCTGAGGGTGACGGCAGTTTCGGCGTCAAGTTGTCTACATTGGCGCAGGAATATGTAACGACAAACTCACAAAACCCGGGAGTCGGCGGTGGAAATGCCAACACGCCAGCGGCGGATGTGACGTTTATTTTGGACATGAGTCTGTCTATGGGTTCTACTGGAAATGATATAGCGAAACCAGCAGGGCAATCAGGCAATTATTATCGTGTACAAGCTATGGCGCTGGCGGCCAATGCCGCAATCCGCACGGTCATGAATGCAAACCCTAATAATCGTGTTGCGGTATATTGGTTTGGAGCAGCGGCTACAGGAAACCACCTCGGTACAATGATGGATCTGGGTCATTATGTGCTTACTGCCGGTCATGAGAACGAAGACTATTTGGTCTATGCATCGGATTATTCCATCACACCGAACGGCAATCTTAAAAAGGATGGCCAATCTTATTCAGGAACGAAAGTACCGCTTGGGGCAGGGACGCCGACGCAGGATGGAATTATGTACGGCATCTCCAAGACGATCAAGGATTTGGGAACGAGGGGAACCGGACCCAAGCGCCAGCCTTATGTATTTATCCTGTCAGACGGGGCGGCTGTAAATGCCAAAAAAGCATGGTCTACTTCGCCCAAAGGCAAATCGTTTGAGACTGATTTTAGCAATGCGTTAACGGACGCTACAACAATTGCAAATTATAACAGACCAAGCAACTCTGACAGTAATTACGTGCCTGCCAGCGGATCCGCGTCGACAACGACGGGCACGGATGAAATCGCTGCGCTGACCACTCTCACCGGCGCGTATATGAAAAAGATTATAGGAGAGAAGTACACAGCTTACAACGGAGAGTCCACGGAATCCAAGTTTTACACGGTGGGTTTGGGCTCAGCAGCAGCAATTAACGGACCAAGCGGTAGCAATCCGGTTTACGCTTGGGCGGGCCTTGACCCGCAAACGCTTTATGATAATAGAACAAATAGTAGTTTTAGAGAGGGTTCGGCAGTCAATACCTATAGCAAGCTAACAGCTTTTGCGGCCTCTGGACCGAGTGGTATTAACTATGCAAATGCTTTTGTCTACAGCAATTATTATACATTTGCTTCGAGCTATGACTTACTCAGCGGAGCCTTCAACGGATTGGCCAGTGATGTAGAGGCTTCCACGACCATCCTTCCGCTTCTTGATATACCCGCAGGCGGGGGGCTTGGCGGAGGTTCAGAAACGGCCAAGATCGCGAGCGCCATTGTCATCGTTGACGAAATCGGTAATGGTTTGGCCGTCGATCCGTCCACGCTGAAAATAGGGGATGCTGTTGCGGCAGTTGATGCCAGTTTGAGCATAACCGGCGGTACGGCGTATAAATTCGCCGGATACGGAAGCAAGGCTGTCATTCAGGCGGTTGGCGGCGTTACCAGTCTCACCTGGTACATTGATTCGGCAGATATGCAGCCGCACATTTACCGCTTTACAAACCGGACTAGTCCGGTGGCGGGACAATATACGGCGCCAACAAGTGGTTCTTTTGCACTTAACTATAATGTAAAACCCACATTTACAGCATCGCCAGACAGTGTGGTGGATCTTGCCTACTATCTCAATTCCGGCAATGCCGCAGGAGGGGCAAAAACGGCGGCTTACTTCACTCCACCTACCGACAGTCCTTACTATCAAGCGTTGACTAGCCCGCGGACGGTTTCCAAGACAAGTGGGATCGGGGCAACTTATGTTACCGAGGAGTCGCTTTCCGGTGAAAAAGTAATTATGAAGCTTGGGAACAACGGCAGACTGGATCTGGAAATGGGCATTGTCAAGACCGGTCCGGCGACTGTTCAGCCAAACGGTACTATCAACTATACGGTTACCGTTTATAACTATACAAGTTCACCTAAAACAGGTCTTAACGTCACCAGCGAAGCACAAACGCAATCAGGTATCACGGTTCCTGCGAATGGCAGCAAGGTGCTGACTTTTAGTACTACCGCGCCAGGTACGCCACTGACGATAACCAGCGGTTCTGCCGAAGTCACGGGTATCGGCCTTGTTTCCAATACGGTGACAACGAACGTAACGGTTGTAAACGGCCCGCCAACTGCAGCGGCTCAATCGGTTGGTTTGAATCAAAACACACCGAAGGTCATCACTTTGGGCGTTACGGACGATCAGACCGCCGTGAATGATCTAATCTACACGGTACCGGCAACAATAGCGCCTTCGCACGGGACATTGACGCAGGACACGACAAACAAGAACAAGTGGACATATACGCCGAGTGCGGGATATTCAGGCCCGGACAGCTTCACGTACAAAGTGACCGACGAGGGAGGTTTGTCGAGCAGCGAAGTTACGGTCACGATTACAGTGAACGGAGCGCCGACAGCGGCGAACCAGACGGTGCAAGTGATTAAAGATACGCCGAAGGCCATCACCTTGGGCGTTACGGACGATCTGACCGCCGTGAATGATCTGATCTACACGGTACCGGCGACAACAGCGCCGTTGCACGGGACATTGACGCAGGACGCGACAAACAAGAACAAGTGGACGTATACGCCGAGTGCGGGATACTCAGGTCCAGATAGCTTCACGTACAAAGTGACCGATGAGGGAGGTTTGTCGAGCAGTGAAGCTACCGTCACCACCATCACGATGAACGGAGCGCCGACGGCAGCAGGACAAGCGGTTGGTTTGAATCAAAACACACCGAAGGTCATCACTTTGGGCGTTACGGACGATCAGACCGCCGTGAATGATCTAATCTACACGGTACCGGCAACAATAGCGCCGTCGCACGGGACATTGACGCAGGACGCGACAAACAAGAACAAGTGGACGTATACGCCGAATGCGGGATATTCAGGCCCGGA
>NZ_JBYTBS010000016.1:61827-120204 GCF_058789495.1 Paenibacillus sp. FW126-R14
ACAAACAAGAACAAGTGGACGTATACGCCGAGTGCGGGATACTCAGGTCCAGATAGCTTCACGTACAAAGTGACCGACGAGGGAGGTTTGTCGAGCAGCGAAGCTACCGTCACCATCACGATGAACGGAGCGCCGACGGCAGCAGGACAATCAGTTGTTCTGAATCAAAACACGCCGAAGGTCATCACTCTGGGCGTTACGGACGATCTGACCGCCGTGAATAATCTGATCTACACGGTACCGGCGACAATAGCGCCAGCGCACGGGACATTGACGCAGGACTTGACGAACAAGAACAAGTGGACGTATACGCCGAATGCGGGATATTCAGGCCCGGACAGCTTCACTTACAAAGTGACGGATGAAGGGGATTTGTCGAGCAGCGAAGCCACTGTGACGATTACGATGAACGGAGCGCCGACGGCAGCAGGACAATCAGTTGTTCTGAATCAAAACACGCCAAAAGCCATCACCCTGGGAGTTACGGACGATCTGACTGCCGTGAATGATCTAATCTACGCGGTACCGGCAACAATAGCGCCGTTGCACGGGACATTGACGCAGGACGCGACAAACAAGAACAAGTGGACGTATACGCCGAGTGCGGGATATTCAGGCCCGGACAGCTTCACGTACAAAGTGACCGACGAAGGGGATTTGTCGAGCAATGAAGCCACGGTGACGATTACGGTGAACGCACCGCCTGTGGCATTAGGTCAGAATGTAAAGACAAATAAAGACGTAGCCAAACCGATCATACTAAGCGGCACGGACGATCTGACCTCTGTGACTAATTTAGTTTATCACGTACCAAGCACGACGCTGCATGGCGGTACATTGACTCAGATTGGTACAAGTGGGGCAGTGATCTACACGCCGGCATCGGGCTATATCGGAACGGACAGCTTCACGTTTACAATTACGGATGAAGGCGGCTTGGAAAGCAATCCTGCTGCAGTCAACATTATTGTGAACGGTAACCCGACGGCTGCAGGCAATACGTTCGAAACACAGGAAAATGTAAGTTTGACGGAGCAGGTAGCGGGAACTGACCCGAACGGAGATATATTGACGTATGTCATCGGCACGCAGGCCGGACATGGCACTGTGACGATGGATACGTATGGCGCTTTTACTTATGTGCCGGTACACGGTTACGCAGGTGAAGACAGCTTCACGTTTAAGGTTACAGACGAGGATGGTCTGGAAAGCGAACCGGTTACGGTGACAATTACGATTATGAAGTCGCTTGACGGATGGGTTGGCAATAACGGTATCGGAGTCATTGATCCGCCTGTTATTGTTGGGCCGGGAGCTCCGCTTAAACTATCAGCAATCAGTTCTATCTTTGCGACTGCAGCAAAAGCAACGATTACGTACAAAATTAGGAATGAGGCCAATACGCTGGTTGATCAAACCGATACGGTAGACCTGGTGGTGAATCAGGATGCGACAACATTGGTCAGCACGCAGTGGACGAATGTCAACTATCGATTGAGCGACAAAGCGATAGCAGGCTCCTACACAGTTACTTATACGACGTACAAGCAGAATGTTCTGTTCCAGACAGAGCCAAGCGACCTTTTAGCAGACAATCGCTTCAGTGTCGTGACGAAAATCAATTTGGTCGGCACAGTGCAAAGGGATGAAGAGACAGGTCCGGATCTTCCTCTTCCGGGCGCAAAAGTAACGCTGTATGATCCGACCGGTTTGAACAAGGTTGCCGAAACGACAACGGATGCAAATGGCGGTTATAGCTTTGAGGGAATCGCCACCAAGAAATATTTGATTAAGGTGGACAAGCAAGGATACACATCGAAGAAACGGGTCATCAATGCTTTGCCGACAACAACGGGTCAAACCGAGATCAGGGAGGACTTCCTGCTGGTCAACTTCGGGCTCGGCCTGACGGCTGCTCCAACTTCCATCGTCGGTGACGGCAACACCACTTCGGTACTTAAGGCTGTTATTACTGATCGCAATGGGAATCCGATTCCTAATGTCGAGGTCGTATTTAATGCGCAGAAGGGTACTTTCCCGGCCGGGACAACGGCTATGACCAATGCAAGCGGAGTCGCTTCAGTTGTGTTCAAATCGGCTAAAATTGAAGGGATACTTTCTCAGCTTGTTCCGGTGACAGCTACGGTTAATGATGATGCTAACGGGCTGCACGATACGGCGCAAATTCTGATTACGTTCGAGCCTGCTTCCGTTGTCGGGCAAATCACGAATACGACTATCGCTAACGGTCATACCAGCAGCAGCGTGCTGGCAGGAGTTCCGATCAAGTTGACCGCTGATTTTGATGGAGACGGCATCATTGACTTCTCGGCAGAGACGGTGACAGATAGCGATGGCAAATACAGCATTGCTGTGCCAAGAGGCGACGAACCGTACCATCTGGAGGTTATCCGCACCGAAAAAATCGGTGGCGTCGATACGCTAGTTTCTTATCATCAGATAGCCAATGTAGGAACGGTAACCGGCGCCGGTAATGAAAACTTCAAATCTGAGAAAACAGCAACAGGCATTGTGCTTTTCAAGCAGCAGGACGGTACGGAAGAAGGCAAATCCAGCCTGCTTAGTTCAGATTTGAAGAATAGTATGAAAGTTTATGTGAAAAAGTCGGACGGCACTTATATCGAGGATAGCCCGGGTCATCCAAAGGCCTTCGCCATTTTGAACCAAGGTGTCTTCAATGTCGGAGGACTGGCTGTAAATGAAACCTATACGCTGGATTTCGCCTACGGGGTAGCGCCGGGCAAGGAAATTGTTTTATCGCGCAGAACTGTACAGGTTTCGGCAGACGGTGAAATGAACATTACGCAAGAGCTGGTCGACCCTTATGGCAAGGTAACGGATTCTGTCACCCATCGTCCGATCATGGGCGCACATGTGATTCTCTACTATGCTGGCACAACAACCGGTGTTGTATTGCCGCCAATTACAGGATTTGAGCCTAATGGCAATGCAAGCCCTGAGCAATACACAGACGCGTTAGGTGATTATGCGTACATGGTATTCCCGGATACCGACTATAAATTGGTTGTTTCCAAAGAAGGCTATTATACGAAAACAATCGACAATATCCATGTTGGTAAAGACATTGTTAGACAAGACTTTACATTGGATCCGATCCCAACTTCGGAAGGGACGTCTAGCGTACCGGCGGCTCCAACCTCAACTGGCGTAACCTTAAACCTGTCCGTTGACAAGAACCTCGTGCAGGAAGGTGGAAATTCCACGATTGCAGTGGATTACACGAATCCGACAGCGTGGACCATTACGGACGGCAAGATTACTGTTACGGTTCCAGACGGTGCAAAGATTGTAGATGCTGACGGCGGTATTGTTGACGGCAACACGATTACATGGCCGGTTACAGACTTGCGTGCCGGACATACCGGCAGCCATCGCATTGTTGTGAAGTGGCCGCAGATTTCCGCAGCGGATGCTGATTTTAATTTGCAAGGCCAGTTCTTGGTTGGCGGAAATGGCGTAAATGCCGTGAAGGCGAGTTCGGCCGTGAAGGTTAAAGTATTCTCGGACCGTTTCGACCGCTTGCAGCATCAACGTTATATTCTGGGGTATCCAGACGGAACTTTCAAAACGAATAACTCATTAACGCGAGCCGAGCTTGCAGCCATTGTTGCAAGATTGACGGAAAATGTGAAAATCGATGCGCCAGTGGCCTTCAGCGACGTACCGGCAACCCACTGGGCAGCAAACTACATCAAAATCGTAACCAAACATGGCTTCTTCAATGGGTTCGATGACGGCACTTTCCGTCCGGAAGCGCCGGTAACGAGAGCTGAATTGGCATCGGTTATGGTACGCTTCTTGAAGCTGAATGTTGGTGTGACCGGTGAATATCACTTCAAGGATGTTCAGGGCCATTGGGCAGCTCAAGCGATTGAAGAATTGTATCGTGAAAAATTCCTTGCCGGTTATCCGGATGGAACATTCAAGCCAGCGGCGAACATTACCCGCGTTGAAGCCGTTACATTGATCAACCGGATGTTGTACCGCGGCCCATTGACCGGTACCTCGTCATTATTCCCGGATGTGCCTTTAACGTATTGGGGCTTCGGGGATATCATGGAAGCAAGCTTCTCACATGAATCCACCCGTAATGTGGACGGAAGCGAAGCTTGGTTGAAAAAGATGGAAGATAACGTACAATAATACCAGAAGCTCTCCCAATCATAGCGGACAATGAGAAAAGTCCAATACAGCAAGCTGATGTCGGTACTCTGCCGGCGTCAGCTTGTTTAGCTTTCATTGCAGTCGCCGCTATCACTGAGCGGCACGCAAATTTCGCAATATTCATTGTCAAGCAAATCCCCCGTATACCTTTCCACAATGGGTTTGTCGGCGATGCGATACCCGCCGCGCTGTAAGGCTGGAAAAATTTCAGCCCATGCTTTTTGGACTTCTTCGCTCGTGTGTTTTATTTTACAGACGGCGTAGCTGGTGCCGGCGAACCTGCCTTCGCAAACAGCCTGATCGATAGGCTCCTTATCTGGGAGGACGATGCAGGCATCGTATCGGCAGCTGTCAGGCGGTGTTGTTAGGGGGTTATCTTGCGGAATTCCGAATAGGATCGCAGATCGGGTAAGCAAGTTTCGCTCCCCTGCCCATTGCTTTAACTTTTGCATGGCATGTACATTGGCTGGGCCATAGGGGCCGACTTGACGTACATAGGCTATCCGATAATTAGGAATCATTTCGATGTTGAAAACCATCTTTTCTACATCCTCTCTGGATAAATTCGACTACATTCCGGATACTAACATCTTATAAAATTTTTTCCAACAGTTTTCTGCATTCCATTTCGCCGTGCGACAGACGTATAATAGAAAGAATCCATTTGCAGGGAAGGGACAGGCCCAACCGCTTTGTGATGTTCACTTCATAACGAAAAGGGCGTGACCATGTTGTTTAAAGAGAAAGATTCCATTCTGCGACATCCGTCATTCAACAAATTTTGGATCTCGCGCATGTTCTCCTCGACCTCGTTCCAGATGCTCTCCGTCGCGATTGGCTGGCAGATGTACGATTTGACGCACGATGCGTTCAGTCTGGGCTTCGTGGGCCTTGCTCAGTTTATTCCGATGGTGCTGCTTACTTTTGTAGTTGGACAGGTTGCGGATCGCTTCGATCGCCGCCGGATCGTGTTCATTTGCCAACTGATCGAGGCGCTCATCGCCGGGCTGCTCCTGTTCGGCAACGTAGGCGGCTGGCTGGGCAAGGAAGCGATTTATGCGGCGGCGGCTATTCTTGGCGCCTGCCGTGCATTTGAAGGGCCAACTTCGTCGGCCCTGCTGCCTCAGCTCGTGCCCAAAGCGATGCTGCAGCAGGCGATCGCCTGGAGCACATCGGTCGGGCAAACGACGCAAATTTTGGGCCCGTCCTTGGGCGGGCTGCTCTTCGCGCTGGGGCCGGTTTCCGTATACGGCACGGCGGCGGCCGCGCTTTTCATCGGGGCAATCTTGACGTTTCTCATTCGCACAGAGCCGATTGAGCGCAAGTTCGAGCCGGTTACGCTACGATCCGTCTTCATGGGCTTGTCGTTCATTTATCGGCATCCGATGATTCTGGGCACGATATCGCTCGATTTGTTCGCGGTGCTCCTGGGCGGGGCGACGGCGCTGCTTCCGATTTTTGCTCAGGACATTTTACATGCGGGTCCGGTCGGTCTCGGGCTGCTGCGTACGGCCCCGGCGGTCGGCGCGCTGCTGATGTCGATTGTATTGGCCTACTTCCCGTTGCGCAAATCCGTGGGGCTCAAGCTGTTCGCTGCGCTGGGCGTGTTCGGACTCGCTACGATGCTTTTCGCCATTTCCACGAATCTGGTCGTATCGCTCGTAGCCTTGTTCTTCATCGGCGCGTCGGATGTCGTCAGCGTCGTTATCCGCTCATCGCTGGTGCAGCTCCAGACACCGGATGACATGAGAGGCCGAGTGAACGCGGTCAACTCGCTGTTCATTGGGACATCGAACCAACTCGGCGAGTTCGAGTCGGGCATTGTGGCCGGATTCCTCGGGGCGGCTCCAGCGGCCTTCGTCGGCGGCATCGGCACGCTCGTTGTGGCGGGGTTATGGATGTACCTGTTTCCATCGCTTCGGCGGATGCGCTCTTTGTCGGAGGAGTAGCAGTAGAGTCGTAGTCGCAGCAGTTGGCGCTGTACGTTCCCACACCATAGTACGTGGAGGAACTGTACTACTTGTTAGCGTCCGGGATATTCCCGCTGGCTCCAAGACGAGGATGGGGTAACAAAGAGTTACCCAGTCCCCGAATGACAGCATGGAGAAGTTTGAAGAGTGACGGCTGGCGCACAAGGGAACTACAGGGCACTATTTTACTGAAAATAGTGCAGCTTGTTAGATTTAGGGAACTGCAGGCCACTATTTCAACAATCAAAGCTGAAAGAGTCCAATATCTCTGAAATAAAGCCCTGTAGTTCCCCCAAGGCATTCGAACAGTTGTTTTTCGGCTAAATAACGCCCTGAGATTACCTTATTTACAGCTATCTGTTATTGGAAGCAGTGTCTCGCGGGACTGCCGGAGGCAAAAAAGTAGTGAAGGAGTTGCCCCTCATGATTACACATTTTGCCCAATTGGAGTTGCAGACAGTGTCCATTCAAGGCGCTAAGCAATTTTACCATGATCAATTGAAGTTTCCGGTCGCTTTTGAATCGGCAGCGGAAATTCATTTTCAGCCTACGGAATATTTTACGCTAATCTTTAAGGAGGCTGCGAAGGCATTAAACCCTGTGCATATAGCTTTTGAAGTCCCGCTTTCGGCGTTCGATCATGTGGCGAATGTTGTTCGGCAAGCCGGTGTAACGTTTCTAAAATGGCCTGGGGGTAATACGGTTGACGAGTTCGAAACAGGACGGAATGTTTATTTTCGGGATGGAGACGGAAATTTGCTGGAACTTATTGCGCACAACTATGTGCGTGAAGGGGTTCTGACTCCTAGTGGCGACTTGAAAATTCTTTATCTTAGAGAAGTAGGGTTCCCGGTGGATGATGTGACTACTTTCAGGGAGAAGCTGGTAGAACTCTTTGATTTTAAGTTGGATAAAATAGGGGATAATTTTACATTTGCAATCGGAGGAACAGCGCATGCAGTTGTCGTCTCGAAAATGAGAAAGTGGATCCCGATTGCCATGACCGCTCTTCCGCCAACGATGAACGTCACGCTAGGTGTGCCTAACCAACAATATATGGAAGCTATCATAGAAAACCTAATAGCAAAATGTATCCCGCATACCAGAATCGACAATGGGCTACATTTTAAAATAGACGATTACAACTTGTACATAGAGCTTACAAATATGCCTCAAGAAGTGCCTGCGCTTTTGCAACTGCCCTACGCCCGCACGCAAAATTAGCTCACCCATTTGATTGACTATGAAAATACAGAGCTCTTCAGCCAACGGCTGAAGAGCTCTTTGTTTCATCCAAAACAAGACCCCAGGAGAAAGACCTAGTCTTCCCCCCGGTTAAAATCCACTTCCAAACGAACGGGACAGTGATCGCTGCCCATTGTATCGCAGTCGATGTCCGCACTAACGATGTTCGGACCCAGCCTCGCAGAAGCGATAAAATAGTCGATTCGCCATCCGACATTCCTTGCGCGCACACCGGGCATATTCGACCACCAGCTGTACACATCGGTGCGGTCGGGGTAGAGATGCCGGAACGTATCGAGGAAGCCGGCTTCCAGCAGCTCGGTCATTTTCCCGCGCTCTTCCAGGGTGAAGCCGGAATTGTTGTGGTTGCCTTTGGCATTTTTCAGGTCGATCTCCTGATGAGCGACATTTAGATCGCCGCAGGCGATAACCGGCTTTTTCGCATCCAGCTGCTGAAGGTAGCCGCGAAAGCGATCCTCCCATTCCAACCGGTAGTCCAGCCTGGAAAGGTCGCGTTTGGCGTTCGGCGTATACACCGTCACCAGATAAAAGTCCTCGAATTCGAGCGTGATGATCCGGCCTTCGGGCTCTTCATCTTCCTCCATGCCGTACCGAACGGAGAGGGGCTCGACTTTCGTGAAAACGGCGGTGCCGGAGTAGCCTTTTTTGACGGCATAATTCCAGTATTGCTTGTAGTTATCACCCAGCTCAAGGTTGATTTGGCCCTCTTGCAATTTCGTCTCCTGCACACAGATGATATCGGCTCCCGTCTCTTCGACATAGCCCAGAAAGCCTTTATTTACGCATGCTCGCAACCCGTTCACATTCCACGATACCAGTTTCATTCGTCCATATTCTCCTTACGTTCACATGATTTCTCGTTATAGTGTAACATAAGTTGGACTTGCAGGGCATGTGAATGGAGAGGGGAGCTCCTATTTGGAGTGAACGGGGAGTTATTCGAAATAAGTAAGAAAAATGTGTTTTTTGTAGATAATTATACAATAAACGTACTTTTTTCTTATTTTCATGTATATATCGAAACGGGATTATCCATTATTCTAAAAGCACACCAATGAAAACGCATACATTACAACAATGAGGCTTATCGAGAGGAGGGGAGTAGCAGCTCACAGTGCTGAAACAGCAAGGAAAGTTGCGACTAGTCATTTAACGAATCGGGAGGGAAAATATGAGTAAGCTAAAGTTTAAATTATTGTCCTTGTTAAGCTTTGTCTTAATGGTAAGCGTTTTCTTAAGTGGTTTTGGCCCAGGTGGTCCTAATTTCGCTCAAGCCAGCACTGAAATCATTGTGGATAATACGGAAGCAGCGCTGACAGGTTCATGGACAACATCTACATATAAACCGAACTTCTATGGGACGAACTATTTGACGAAAGCGTCCGGAACCGGAACGGCAAAAGTAAAATGGACGCCTAACTTGCCGATGGCAGGCATGTACAAGGTCTATTACAAGCTTCCGGATGGCGCAAGCGATCGGACAAGCAACGCTCCGTTCAATGTGCATGATACTACAGGAGACCATCCCTACAGTGTTGATGAGCGGGTATGGCCAAGCGCAGGGTGGATTTTGCTCGGGAATCATACATTTGCAGCAGGATTGAGCGGGTATGTCGAGTTATCGGATAACGCCAGTGGTACTTACGTGATCGCCGACGCTGTAAAATTTGAGTATATGGTTCCACTTGAAGAGATCATCGTTGATAATACGGCTGCAACGACGACAGGGACATGGACCAACAGTACGACTATGCCCAACTATTACGGTTCGAATTACGCATCGAAAGTGTCAGGCACAGGCTCGGCAACGATAAGGTGGACCCCCAATATACCGCAAGCGGGCACTTATGCGGTCTATTACATGCTCCCGAACGGGGATAGCAGGCGATCGAACGACGCCCCATTCAAGGTGCATGATTCTACTGGAGATAAAACGTATTATGTGAATCAGCTGGAGACTTCTGGAGGCGTGTGGAGAGTACTCGGCAATCACACGTTTGCAGCCGGAACTGGCGGGTATGTGGAATTATCGAATAATGCCAGTGGGAACTATGTCATCGCAGACGCCATTAAATTCGGCCCTCCAGTACCTGAGAGCCAGCTTCCTCCACCGCCGGTAGGTAATTACAAGATCCGCAACGATATTCCAAAACAAACGATTTTGGGATTGGGTGTGGAAATTCAAAGCGACAGCATCGGATCGAGCAACAACGGATTGCCTGAGAAGACGGTGAGCGTTCCTCACGATTTGGTCCCATCCGAGAAAACCCGGTTCTATAATGAGATGTTGAAGGGTTTCCGTTATGCTCGCTTGGCGATGGGCCTTTACTTCCGCGGACTAACCCCCGATCAGAAAAACATTGTAGAACGATTCCCAGGTCAAGCCGATGAACTAAAGGAAATGATCGAGCAGTCGGGTATGGAAGGAGTAGCTGCGGAATACTGGTCCCCGGCTCCTTACTGGAAATCTAATGGAAGTTATATCGGGGGCAGCTTGAAACAGTTCGACGCTCCTTTCTTGAACGAGTTTGGAGATGCGCTTGTAAGGGATATCGACTACCTGGAAAACAAAGGAATACCCGTTGTCATGTGGGGGTTACAGAATGAGCCTTATCTAGCCACCAATTATTCCTCGGCTACTTATGATAATTCGCAGTATTATAATACCTTTAAAATTGTTGCCCCAAAAGTGAAAGCCAAATATCCGAACATGTTTATTCACGCGGAAAGTTATAGTGGGCAATACGGCAGAGGCTCGGCATTAATTCGTAATGATCCTGGGACACTTCAATATGTAGACGGATGGACTTGGCATCAAATCGGCGCCAAATCCGACGAGCAGATCAATAACGCTAATTATTTAAATTCCAACACAGCCGGCAAACCTGTTTTCAACAATGAGTTTGAATATCTGGATAACACAACGAGCGTTGACAAAATGATGAATACAGCCCAGTCCATCATGAATTGGATGACGTTTGAGAATTCCCCGACCTGGTTCTGGCTGCATGCATTAAAACCAACGTATAACGCGGAATCAGAGGGCTACGGATTGGGGCTGTGGAGACCGGCAGATGACACGGATTTCTCCAAGTATAGCCAAATTCAGCCTGGGCATTTCGACTATATCAAATCGAACTGGCACGCTGTCGCAGGATTTGTGAAGTATATGCCGTGGAATTCGGTGCGTTATCAGGTAGATGAATCCAACGTTAAAATGGATAACCGGATCATGGCTTGGAAAACGCCTGAGGGCAAGCTGGTCTTTGCTTTGACGAACAGAGGCGGCACGCCATACACATTCAATATGGATCTTGGAGGCGCTTACACGTTAATGGGTCACCGTTATGACAAAAATACAGCCGATCAATCGCTCGGCAATGTGACTGGAAGCAATGTAAGTATAACACTGCCAGGCAATTCGATTGAATTTTGGGTGGCCCAGTAGAACATAAATGGTGCATGCGAGCGGCGCTCTGCGATTTTTCTGCAGGGTGTCGCTTTGTTCGCATCAAATTTTAAGTACCGGTTATTATTTCAACTTGTTAGGATTCCATTCGTGTTTTATGTTAAAGTAATTGTTAATTTATGTATAAAATGTTGCGGGGGATACAGAAATGCAGAACTCACTTCTAACTGTGTTAATTGTGGACGACGAACTGCCGCTGCGCCAAAGGCTGCAGTCCCTGAACTGGGCCGCTTTCGGTGCAGCTTGTATCGGAGAAGCGCAAGATGGGGAAGAGGCTTTGTCCTTGTGCAAGGAGCTTCAGCCAGACGTTGTCATTACAGATATTACGATGCCCGTTATGGACGGGATCAGTCTGTTGATTGCGCTGAAACAGCAGCTTCCATCGATTCAAGTTGTGTTGTTCACCGCACATAGCGATTTCGACTATGCCGTCAAAAGTCTCCATCACGGAGCGCTGGACTACTTGCTGAAGATGAGCTTCACGGAGAATGACTTCGTGAAGCTCTTCGATCGAGCGAGAAAGAATCTTGAACGCGATTCCGTCTTTCTGTCATCTATGGCAGAGAGAAATCGGTGGGAGAGGGCGCGGGAGCTCATGCCTTACCTGAATCGCGGATCGGCCATCGCGTCTTCCAGTCAGCAAGCGCCTGCAACCAATCTGGAAGGACAGTGCTATGCTGTACTCTTCACGGAAAACAGAAATCAGGCAAGTCTGCTTCTCGAAAAGGAAGTACAAGATATATTAGTGCAGCGCGAAGGCTGTCATGACGGGTTCAGCTTTGTTCCTTCCCAGTCCGGCGAATGGTTTCTATTTATGGGAGCTGCGACATCGCCCGAAGTGTATTGGACGAGCGAGATCGACAAACTGTTAGGCCGGTTGCAGACGATGACGGAAGAAAAGCTTTCTTTTGTCCAATACGAAATCCGCTGGTTCGCCGTCCTGCTCAGTACCCCGTTTCTTCCGGAAACCGCTCGTGAAGACTATCTGACGGTAAACAAGTGGAAGAAGGCGGTTTTCTACCAAGCGGATTCGCCGCTGCTTTTCAAAGGCAACCCGGCTGAATTAAAGTCCGTAACGGAGGCGCAAGAGAAAAGCTTGCGGGAGGAGTTTCGGAAAGTAGGCCGCGACCCGGAGCAGCTTTGTCAATTTATCGATGAGGGTCTAAGGCCGTTTGCGCTAAACGAGAGATGGAAGCCTGCCGAGTTCAAACAGATTCTTGTGCGAATTTGCACGGATCTGTTCCGCGAATGGGGATTTCATCCCAAGGAGAGCGACTTCGCGGCATCTCTTCTGCAAGAGGAGTCGTTCGTATCCTTTCTGGAGGTGCTGATGCATGTCATTCGGAGCAGCGGGACGACCACCGGCTTGCGATCCGAATTGAGAGAAGTCAAAGCGATGATCGAGGCGGATTTGTCACAGCCCATCACGCTGAATGCGATAGCGGAGCAAGTTGGGCTGAGCCCCCAATATTTGGGCAGGCTGTTTCGAGATGAGACAGGGGAATCGTTCAACGAGTACATGACAAGGCTGCGAATGGAAACGGCTATTCGTCTGTTAAATCAAACGAATTTAAAAGTGTATGAGGTTGCCGAGAAGGTAGGAATCCCGAGCTACCGATATTTCTCCAATGTGTTCAGGGAATGGACAGGGCTTACACCATCCGATTTCAAGAAGGGGTGAAGCTGATGAAGAAGTTGTTCGCGTGGGTACAGAGCTGGGGCATGGCTTGGAAATTGTTTTTCATTCTTTTTGTCGTTACGGTTACATTATTCCTCGGCATGGCCTACAAAAATTATAAAGATTCTGAAGTGTTGTACAATCAGGTAATTACGAATAATTCGAAGGAAATGATGGTTCGAACCAATCAATTTATCGATGCCTATGTGGAAAACATTAAGAGCATTCTTTCCATGCTGTCGGCAGAAAGGGAATGGTCGCAAGACGATAAGGAAATGATTGAGAGCACGCTCAGGCGGTATGGCAATTTGAATCAGTTGAATATCAAGACGTTGTACGTTGTGACAGAAAACGGTGAGGTATTTACCAACAGTCAATTGTATTATGAAATTTTGGGCAATCCCCATTTGCCTCAGCTGTATCAGCGTGCTTTGGAAAACTCGAATGCTTTAACCTGGAGCGAACCGTATAATTCGCTGTTATCCGGAAGAACCATAGCTTTCATGAAGCCCATAAAAGATCATAACGGTCATGTTTCCGCTGTTGTCATAGGGGAAATTGACTTGGAAAATTTGGCCGTGCGCTTGTCGCCGCTGCTGGCCGGCGTGCATCAAACCTTTGTAGTGATTACACAAGAGGGAAATATCGTAACGAAAGACAACCAGAGTCTGCTTCTGCCGTACGATAACACCGTGGTTCCTTCCAGAATTCAACCGATGTTCATCAAGCAGCTGTCTGATTTGGATTACGGCTACAATGAAGTAGCCGGACCTAACGGGAAGCTCATCGTCGTTAAATCGCTGGCGAATTATTTGGGCTGGAGCTTGTTTTCGGTCTATGACGAGAACTACTTCTACCAAAGCGTTTCGTCCCTGTATGCGAATGCGCGAGATACGCTTCTTCTATGGGTAGCTGCTTTGCTGCTCTGCACCTTTATCATCAGCCGGTATTTCACCAATCCGATCAAGAAGTTAGTTACCAAAATGAACAAAGTACGTACGTTGGACGTGCCTCTCAAAATATTGGATATGCGCAATGACGAAATCGGCAGTTTGATTACGAGCTACAATTTGATGATGGACCGCATCGTAGGCTTGATGAATGAGAGAGAGCAAACCGCAGAGCGGAGAAAAGAGCTGGAGATCAAAATGCTGCAAAGTCAGATCGGCCCTCATTTCCTGCACAATACGCTGGCATGTATTCACAGTCTGGCCCAGCAGGAACGCGTCCATGAGGTTGAGACGACCATTCGTTCCCTAAGCGGGCTGCTTTCGTACAGCTTTGACAAGGTATCGGAGAAGGTGCAGCTTCGCCAGGAGATCGAGAGCATCGGAATGTTCGTGCAAATTCAGTCGGTCAGGTACGGTCCCAATTTCAACGTACAAATGGATATTTCAGAGGAAGCGCAGCAGTGCGAAATCCTGAAGCTATCCATCCAGCCGTTAGTGGAAAATGCGATATTCCATGGGATTATGCCGACCAGAAAGCCAGGGATCATCAAGATCCGGGCGAGGGTCCACGGCCAATCTCTGTTCATCTACGTCGCCGACAATGGGATCGGGATGAGTCCGGAGAAACAGCAGCAAATGTTTATCAATAGGGAGCGCAACAACCGGAAAGGAAGACTCAACAGCATCGGTTTTTATAACGTGCATGAACGTTTCCGGCTATATTATGGCGCTCCGTTTGGATTGAAATTAATTTCCAAAGAAGGCGTTGGCACGGTTATTCGCGTAAAAATTCCCATCCATCCGAATCCATGATGAAAATCATGGATTTTATGTTTATTTCACGTACATTTTAACTATTTTCATGTATATTTTATAGGTTTTCAGATTGTTATGATTAGTAGCAAGGGGGAGTTGAAAGCGTAAACATTCAGATATGAGGTGAGAAAGTGGAGACTAAAGCGGGCATCGGAGAACCTGCAGCGTTACGGGCGCCATCTTCCTTGTTTAGAAGCAAAGCCAGAAGCTTATGGAAGAGAATATGGGAGTTTAAAGCGCTATACTTAATGATTTTGCCTGGTGTTCTCTATTATATCGTGTATCGGTACTTGCCGATGTACGGCACGTTGATTGCGTTTAAAGATTACAGCTTCACTAAGGGGATTATCTCAAGCCCATGGGCTAGTCCATGGTATAAGCATTTTGAAACCTTTTATGATTCGCCCTATTTTGCGCAACTGCTTACGAATACGTTTTTAATCAGTTTTTACAAATTAGCGTTTGGAATATTTCCCCCCATCCTATTAGCATTGCTGTTGAACGAGGCTAGAATCATATGGTTCAAAAATTTGATTCAAACCCTGACGTACATGCCGTATTTCCTTTCATGGGTCATCATCTATGGCATACTGATAGCTTTCCTGTCCGAAAGTTCAGGCATTGTGAATCGGTTGATTGTGGAATCCGGCGGTGAAGCGGTCTCCTTCCTGACATCTACATCATGGTTCCGGTCGATCCTAGTCGGTTCGGATATCTGGCAGCAAATCGGATACGGAGCAATCATTTACTTGGCAGCGATGACAGCTATCGATCCTACGCTATATGAGGCGGCCAAAGTGGATGGAGCAGGCCGATTACGAATGATTTGGCATATTACACTACCGGGCATTCGCAATGTGATTATCTTGCTGCTGATTCTGCGTCTGGGTCATTTCCTTGATGCCGGATTTGAGCAAATTTATATTATGTACAACATCCAGGTGTACCCGGTTGCCGATATCATTGATACGTGGGTATTCCGCACAGGCTTGCAGCAATTGAATTTCAGTTTGGGAGCAGCTGTCGGATTGTTTAAATCGATTGTAGGACTTGTCTTGGTGCTAGGCGCGAATAAGCTGGCCAAGCGTTGGGGAGGCTCCATATGGTAAAACAAAAAGGCGATCTAGTTTTTAATACCATCGTGTATGTGCTGCTTGCCGTACTCGGCGCAATTGCACTGGTTCCGCTGCTTTATGTATTTTCTGTATCGATCACGCCTTACAGCGAGGTGCTCAAGAATGGCGGATACGTCATCATACCGAAATCGATAACCGTCGATGCCTACAAGCAGTTATTTTCAGAATCGACTATCCCGCGGGCGTTTAACGTTACGATCATGATCACTATCGTGGGAACGTTCCTGAATATTGTTCTGACCACGCTGCTGGCCTACCCCTTGAGCCGTAAAGGGTTTCCAGGACGGAAATATATTTTGTTCGCTATCGTGTTTACGTTCATATTCAACGGAGGGATTATCCCGACGTATTTGATCGTCAAATCTACGGGCATGCTGGACAGTCTATTCTCCATGATCGTTCCGAACATTATATGGAGCTATAATGTGCTGATTATGAAAAGCTTTTTTGACAATTTACCTGAGGAACTGTTCGAATCGGCGAAAATCGACGGAGCCAAAGAGTTCAGAATATTATGGCAAATTGTCATGCCGCTCTCTACCCCGGTGTTTTTAACCTTATGTTTGTTTTACGCCGTTTCTCATTGGAATGAGTTTTTTCAAGCGATTATGTATGTATCGGATCGCAATTTGTATCCGCTCCAGGTGGTCGTCCGGGATATACTTATGCAAACGTTGTCGTCCATGAGCAGTGCGGAAGGCATGGTTCCAGCCGTCACGATGCAAATGGCCGCGGTCATCTCCGCAAGCTTGCCGATTATTCTAGTATACCCGTTTATTCAAAAGTACTTTACCAAAGGAATGCTGTTAGGCGCAGTAAAAGGTTAATTGTCGGTGACTAGGAGGGCGACCTCCCTTCATAAAATTTAAATTTGAAAAGGGGAATAGATATGTTTAGCCAAAAAAGACGCCTCGCCTTAGGTTTAGTTGTTTCCACAATGCTGGCTGGCACGGCCTTAGCGGGTTGCAGCAGTACAGGGAAATCAACGGAGGGCACAGCCAGTCCGGCAACCAGCCCGGCTGCTAGCTCAGCAGCCAAGTCCAGCGATCCTGTGAAGCTGGAAGTTATTGAAAACGCTGCCGCCATGCCAGCGCCGGATGCAGATTTTATTAAACAGGCTCTGGACAAAGCCCTCGGTCTTAATTTAATGGTGACTTCCTATGCGGCGGCTGCCGACTATCAAAATAATCTGAATGTAAGAGTTGCAAGCGCTAACTATCCGGATCTGTTCCAAATTGTCGATCGACAGGCGTTGGCTCAATTATCGCAATCCGATGTTCTGCTCGATTTGACCCCTTACCTGGATAAATTGGGGAGTGTCAAAAAATTTCTAGGCGAGGATAATTTGAAGAAAGGTTACTACAACGGGAAATTATATGCGATTAATAAGGCGCCGCAAATCGATTACTGGACTTACTGGGTGCGTAAAGATTGGCTCGATAAGCTAAACCTCAAAGTACCGACGACACTGGATGAGCTGTATGCGGTTGCCAAAGCGTTTACGGAAAATGACCCTGACGGCAACGGGAAGAAAGATACGATCGGAATTACGGGAGGAAGCGGCGGAGGCTTCCATACCTTCAACTTTAACGGCGGGATCGGCGCAGCGCTTTCTCCAATTCTTGGCGGACATGGCGTAGGTATTCCGGGCAGCGTGTATATCAAGGATGGCAAGGCTGTCGATGCATACCATGATCCAGCCATGGTCGAGGCTTTGACGGATGCCAAGAAATATTTCGATGCGAAGGTGATCGATGCCGAAGTTGCGGCCAACACAGGCTTGCAGCATCAACAGAAAGCGATTCAGGGGCAAGCCGGAATCGTGTACATCGACTGGGCGAATATCAAGAAAGATCAATTCGTTGAACAGACCAAAGCGGTCAATCCGAAAGCGGAATGGATCCAAATCGCTGCGCCGAAAGGTCCGGCCGGACAATTCGACGGCACATGGGACAGCGGCAAATCGCCAATGATGTTGGGGATTCCGAAGGCGTTGGAGAAGAATCCTGCCAAACTTCAGAAAGTATTCGATCTGCTTAACTACGTATCCGAAGGCAAAGGTTCTGAGCTCGTTCAGTACGGGATTGAAGGCAAGCATTATACGCTTGAAAATGGCAAACCCAAACCGACGGATTTGCTTGGCAAAGAAGGCGGCTACATCTGGTCGTATCAATTTACAGGCCGTCCAGAGCTGGAATATTTATCTGCCCGATTTGTAAATCAAGCTTCGTATATTGATTTTGCAAGCAAACAGCCGCGTATTCAGGCGGTAAATGGGTATCTGGATGTTCCTGCCGGCTATAATCCGGCTGAAGCGGATCGTTATGGAACGGAAGAAATTATCAAATTCTTATATGGCAAACGCCCATTATCCGAATATGACCAATTCCTCAAAACGTTGGATACGCAGTTCAATTACAAAGCATTTCAAGAATCAGCCCAGAAGCAGTTGAAAAGTTTAGGCTTGGCTAAATAAATGACAGAGGATCGGGAAGTGGAGGAACTGCATGATGAAAATATCACAAGAAACTTATGACGTTGTTGTTTGCGGCGGGGGGCTGGCTGGATTTTGCGCAGCCGTCTCTTCTGCCCGCCACGGTGCGAAAACTTGTCTGATCCAAGATCGGCCGGTTTTCGGAGGCAACAGTTCTTCGGAAGTTCGCGTAACGCCGCATGGCGCTGCAGCTTTCCATGCTTATGCAAGGGAAACCGGCATTTTGTCGGAACTGTTAATTGAAGAACGAGCCGCCAATCACGAAGAAATATGGGAGAACGGTTGGACGAACAGCGTATGGGATATGACGATGTACGATTTGGCTATGAAAACACCGAATCTGAAGTTTCATGTGAATACGGCTGTCCATTCCGTCCTGATGGCGGATGATAAGCAAATTGCTGCTGTCGTTTGCTATGTGGCGAACGCCGAGACAGAGATCGCAATTCACGGAAAAACGTTCATCGATTGTACGGGAGACGGTACGGTTGCTCATTTGGCCGGCTGCGAGTGGAGAATGGGTTCGGAAGGACGCGATGAATTTCAAGAATTCCATGCCCCTGAAGTGGCAAGCAAGGATACCATGGGCAACTCGATCCATTTCAAAGCCCGCGATATGGGGCGGCCGGTTCCGTTCACTGCGCCTGATTGGGCAGTTAAACACGAGGATCCAAGCTATTTCTACGATCAAGGACGTCTTCCGAAAGAAATGAAAGGCGGCTATTGGTGGATTGAGATCGGAGTTCCTTGGAATACGATTTATGAGGCGGAGGATATCCGTCATGAATTGACGCGTCATACGCTTGGCATTTGGGATTGGATCAAAAATAAAGATCCGAAAACGAAAGAAAAAGCGGCCAACTATGCCCTTGACTGGATTGGCCAAGTACCCGGCAAACGGGAAAGCCGCCGGATTATGGGGCAGTATCTCATGACCGAACACGATCCAGCGGAACGAACGGTGTTTCATGATGAAATTGCGTACGGCGGTTGGTTCCTGGACCTGCATACGCCGGGCGGACTCTTGGCGGCTCATAGCGAGCCGGCAAGCGCAGAAGGCTACACGCAGTCAAGCGAATACGCCATCAAAAGCTACTGCGGACCTTACGGTATTCCGCTGCGCATCATGATTAGCAAAGACGTGAACAATCTCATGATGGCCGGCCGTAACGTCAGCGTAACACATGCCGCTTTGGGCACAGTGAGAGTGATGGGAACCACTGCGTTGATGGGGCAGGCAGCAGGGTTAAGCGCAGCAATTGCGCTTCGCAAAGGCATTTCAATTCAATCGGTTCCGGATACGTCCATCGCGGAAGTGCAGCAAGGTTTGCTGCGGGATGGCTGCTTCTTGCCCAATTATAAGAACGAAGACCCGGCCGACCTGGCCCGTCAAGCATCGCTATCCGCTAGCAGCCAAGCTTTGCTGTACGGAGCGGGTCCTGAAAGCAAAGGATTCCATGAGGGTCTAACCGTTTGGAGAGATCAGAATCATAAAATCCCTCATGACCGATTGCTCCAGCGCAGAGGGCAATGGATTGCCGTGGGCACAGACCATATCGATACACTATCCTTCTGTATAAGCAATAGTTCCGATCAAGTGCAGCAGCTTAAAGTAGCTCTTGTCGGTGTCGATCATATATGGGACTATCGTGTCGAAACAGGGACATTATTAAATGAACAAACGCTGGAGATTCCTACAGGCGAACGGATTTGGGTGGAATGGGCAGTAAATGCCAAAGATCTGCAGCCAGGGACCTATGTAAGATTGGATTTATTGGAAAATCCCAGTCTGGAATGGCATCGTGCGGGTTGCATTGTGCCAGGTCATATGTCAGCCAATGAAATCGGGCTTAACCGCATGAGACGGTATGATAACGGAATCACGATGAGCTTTAAAGTATCGCCACCGCAGCCGTGTTTCGGGCCTGAGAATGTCATAAGCGGTGTGACCCGTCCTCACCAATTCACCAATCTTTGGAGATCGGAACCGAATGAACCCCTTGGTGCATATTTGGAGTTGAGTTGGCAAGCTGCGCAGTCCATTCGCCATGTGGAGCTTACATTCCCTGGTCATTTGATCCGCGAGTACCATGCTTACGCGCCATTTTATAGAGATCCTCAGTGTGCCAAGGACTATACAATTGAAGCTTGCGTTCAAGGACAGTGGAAAACTATCGTTCAAGTAGCCGACAATTATCAGCGTCACCGCAAACATGAGCTGTCGGAGAGTGTGGAGGCAGACCGTCTGCGCATCACCATTCAGTCAACGAATGGAGACCCATCGGCAGCCATTTATGAAGTCCGATGCTATAGTTAAGTCTGTGCTGGATTGATCCTGGGATCAATCCAGCTATTTTCATTGAGCCGCCCCGCCCCATATATAAGAAAATACCTTGCTTCGCCATCAGTATTATTGATTTCATTTCTTAAGCGCTCCAAGCTATACTTTTATTATCCGAGTAATTTCATGGGTTTAATATAAAAGAAGGCGAGGTCATACGAGATGGCGACCATTTATACGAATTTGACAGAGCTGATCGGCAATACGCCCCTATTAGAGCTCTGGAATTACAATAAGCAGCAGGGAGTCCAAGCCAAAATAATGGCGAAGTTGGAGTATTTTAACCCGGCTGGAAGTGTCAAAGATCGTATCGGTTTCGCCATGATCAAAGAAGCGGAGAAAGCCGGCAGCATCAATCCGGATACAGTTATTATAGAGCCGACTAGCGGGAATACAGGGATTGGTCTTGCCTTTGCTGCTGCGGCATTGGGGTATCGCCTAATCATTACGATCCCGGAATCGTTTAGTATAGAACGAATGAAGTTGTTAAAAGTGCTAGGCGCGGAAGTCGTGCTTACGCCTGCCTCGGAGGGGATGCTGGGGGCGATGAAGAAAGCGGAGGAATTGGCGGCTGAGCTGCCGAACGCCTACATTCCGCAGCAATTCAGCAATCCTGCCAATCCTGAGGTACACAGAAAGACGACGGCAGAGGAAATATGGCGGGATACGGAAGGGCAAGTCGATATTTTCGTAGCAGGTGTAGGATCAGGCGGGACGATTACGGGGGTAGGGAGCATTCTGAAGGCAAGAAATCCATCCGTGAAAATCGTGGCCGTAGAGCCATCCCATTCGCCCGTGCTGCTGGGAGGACGCCGTGGCGCGCACCAGATTCAGGGCATTGGCGCCGGCTTCGTGCCGGACAATTTCGATCGTTCCGTTGTCGATGAAATCTTGAGCGTATCCGATGAGGATGCGTTTGCGACGTCCCGCGCGCTGGCCAAGACGGAAGGACTGCTGGTCGGCATCTCATCCGGGGCAGCCGCATTCGCTGCGACGGAAATCGCCAGACGACCGGAAAACAAAGGAAAGAACATTGTGGTCATCCTGCCGGATACCGGCGAACGCTATTTGTCTACGGCATTATTCGACGAGTAATGGAATGGAAGAGCCATTTTCATCATATAAACAGAAGACCGCCCCATACCGGGAGCGGTCTTTTCCTACTAGGCTTGAATGAGTGCCTGGAAAGCCTGATGCTCGGGCAGCGGTTTACTGAAGTAGTACCCCTGTACATAATCGCAGCCGACGGCTTGCAAAATATGAAGCTGCTCCTGCTTCTCAACCCCTTCGGCGACAACCTCTTTATGAATTCGCTGAACGAGCGAGACGATCGATTCCATAATCACCCTGTCTTCAGAGCAGTCGTCAATATGATCAATGAAGGATTTATCGATTTTAATAATGTCCACAGGCAGCTGCTTGATATAGCTCAGGGAAGAAAAGCCTTTTCCAAAGTCGTCGAGCGCGATTCGCACACCTTGATTCCGAAGGAAGTTTAGGTGGTTGGTAGAGGTTTCAATGGACTGAATGAGCAGGGTCTCGGTGAGCTCCAGCACCAAGTGGCGGGGGTCGAGCCCGGTCTCGGCGATAATGACCAGCACTTGAGCCGCAAAATCATGCTGCATTAACTGAAGGGCAGAGATATTCACGGATATTGTAAAAGACGTCTGCGAGGCGTCCTGCCACTTTTTGGCCGTTTGACAGGCCGTTTGCAGCACCCAGTAGCCGATGGGCACGATGAGGCCGGTTTCTTCGGCAAGCTGAATCCATTCCGCTGGGGGGATGTACAGCCCGTCCGGCTGCTGCCAGCGCAGCAAAGCCTCGTAGCCTTTCACCTCTCCGCTTGGCACATGCACTTGTTTCTGAAAATGCAGCGTGAACTGATTTTGCTCCAGAGCCCCTTGCAGCGCATCTTCCAGCTTACGTCGATGCAGCAGATTTAATTGCATCGTTTCATCGAAAATACGGAACTGATGCTTTCCGCCGGTTTTCGCTTTCCGCATAGCGACATCGGCACATTTGAGCAGCTGCTCGGCCGTATGGCCATGATCCGGGAACAAAGCGACTCCCATGCTTGCTTTGAGCGGATAAGAAACGCCGGCCACCTGAAAAGGAGATTGGCAGGCTTCCCAAATCGCAAGAACAGTGCTCCTAAAGTCCGAATCGCTGCTCCCAACATCCACAATGAGGTTAAACTCATCGCCTCCTGAACGGGAAATGTGTATGCCGGGAGTAAGCGCATGTACCATTTTACGCGCAAAACATCGCAGATACTGATCACCTGTCGCATACCCGAGTGAATCATTGATCATTTGAAAATTATCGACATTGACCCAAATGACACAGATCCGGCCGTCGGACCCAGCAGCTTTCTGGATCGCATTTTCTAAATGTTCATAAGCCGAGAACCGATTAGGCAGAAGAGTGAGCGTATCGGTGGTAGCCAGGAGCTTAACTTGTTCGGCTTTATCCAGCGTTTCCTTCTGCAACGTGAAGAAGCGGGCCATGAGCTTCCGATTGCTGCTGGACACCATGAGCAAGCTGGAAATAATGATTAACGACCACATTAGGATGCCTATAAGTATATGAGTGGGCAGTGCCAACCTGTTGACTTGTACAAATAAAAAAAAGTAAGCGTTCGCTGCCAAAGCAAGCGAAATAGCGATATATATCACCTTTTTACGCATAAAAACGGTTGCTATTACGACGATGTAAACACTGCTGAATGTATTCGTGACAGCCGGTATGAAAGTCATGATCAACAACGTGTTTAGAAACTGTCCGAAAATAGGAATGTAACCGATCCAGCCCGAATCCTTGCGGTAGCAATAAAAAATGATGTAGACGGATAGACTCAGCATATTGGCCGTAAACATATACCAATAATGGGGAGCAGCTAACCCAAGTTTGAGGTATGCAAAAGAGAAGACCGTCATTAATATTGTGAAATTAAACAGCATTAACCGCAAAGCAATCGTATTTCTCTGACTGCGATTCTCGCTTATCAATAGATCCATACTTAATTGCCCCTATCGAAATTTACCTTCTGTAGGATTGTGTCGAAATTTTAATGATCCTGTAGAAAATTGTAAATTAAAACAAGATTTTTGTAAACCTTTGCCAAAAGTTTGCTGAAAAATAGGTCGATAAAAAAATGTACAGCTAAAAAGTTCATTTAACTATTGATAATGGTTTTCATTATCAATATAATGATAATGAAAACCATTATCACCAAAAGGGGATACAGAATGAAAAGCGCTTCAATGAAAGCTAGCCTACAGCGATAGGGTATGTGTCATTAAAGAAAGTGCCGGTCCGCGTATACATATTTTAAAGAAAAGTCGAGGGATTCCCTATGAAACAATTGGACAAAGAAAGCATTAAACTGCAATACCTGAATTTCACAGACAGTCTTAAATCACTAATGCTGAGCACGGTCGATGAGAATGGAAAGCCGTTCATTTCGTATGCACCTTTCGTCAAAAAGGACGGCAAGCTGTATATCTATATCAGCCGCATCGCCAACCATTTCCGCTATCTGGAAACCAATCCTTCCGTGGATGTCATGCTGATTGAGGACGAAGCCTCCTCTGAAAACTTGTTCGCCAGACAGCGGGCCCGTTTCGTATGCACGGCTGTAAACATCGGCAATGAAGGGCATGATGAGATTTTTGATCTTTTCGGCGAAGCTTTCGGCAAACCTATGATGAATGTCTTGAAGACGCTCGACTTCTCGTTGTTTGAATTAACGACCTTAGAAGGCCGCTATGTTGCAGGATTCGGGCAAGCGTTTGATATCGACTTGACGGCAGAGCGATTTGATCATGTAGCCAGAGACGGCCACCAACAACCAAAGTCCTCCTAATATATTATTTTAAAAAGGAAGTGTAATGGCTATGAGTTTCACAACCGTACTGCCGATTTGGAATGCGATTCAAGACCGTTTTCATGCTTCGATGAAAAAATTGCCTGAGGCGGATTTGACCCTTGAATTGGGTTCGGCCTCGATCGGATATATGCTTCGTCATAATGCAGAAGTCGAGTATATGTTCGCCAATTGGTTCTTTGGCCGGAGCTACCCGGAAGGCCTTAAGCTGCAAACCAGCGGTGGTCCTTCCGCGAGCAAAGCGGTGTTTACGAACAAAGAGGAGCTGATCGACCTGCTGACAGCTTCAAACGCCTATTTGATCGAAGCTATGCGTGAATTGCCGGAAGATAAATGGCTGGTTCCCGTTGAAACGTCGATAGGTACGTCTACGCCACTGGAGGCGGTTGGACGCTTAATGTACCATACAGGCATCCATGCCGGGCAAATTTCCTTGATCCAGAAGCATTTTGCCGTGAAGGAAAAAGCCTAACAATCGATAAAGCCCACTTCCGACTCGTTGATGAGTGGAAGCGGGCTTTTATTTTAAAGGGAAGCCGTTTCTGTGTCGGTGTTTGGCTGGATTTCGAGTTTCTCTCTGCTCATGGCAAATGCGGCAGCCAAAGCGAGTACGGCAGGGATGAGTCCCCAAGCAAACGTGGTTGCGATAGAGGACGAGAGGCTGCCTGAAATTTGTCCGAGTACCCCTGCGGGAATTTGGGTACGGGTTGCAGGGTCGAGCAGCGCATGCGGATCTTTCATATCAAAGCCTTGCGGCAAAGCCGAAGAGCCGCCTGTGAAGGCTTCCGCCAAATGCTTCGTCAGCGAATGGCTTTGAATGATTCCGAAGACGGTAATCCCGATGGTCATGCCCAGTGAGCGGAGAAAGTTCAGAGTTGAGCTTGCCGCTCCCCGCTGGGTGGCAGGAACGGAGTGAATGGCGGCGTTGCTCAGAACCGAGAAAGAAGCGCCGATTCCAAGGCCTACGAGAATCATAAAGAGTGTAATCGTCGAACGCGTCGAATCCGGAGTTATCGTCATCAGCAAGGCCATCCCCCCAACAAGCAGCACGAGTGTCGAGAGGAGAATAGCGCGATACGTAAATTTGCTGATCAGGAAGCCCCCGGCCGTAGCGGTAACGACGGTTCCCAGCATCATGGGCAGCAGCACGAGACCGGAGTTTGTGGCGCTTCCGCCGAGAACGCCCTGAATGAAGATCGGAATATAGACCGATGCAGTAATAAAGGCGGCACCGCTTAACATGGCAATGGCATTGCTTGCGGCGTACAGACGGTCCCGGAACATGCGAAAGGAGATAATCGGCTCTTCTGCCCGGTTCTCCGCATAGATGAAAGAGACGGTCAGCAAGGCAAATGCGGCGAACAGTCCAAGGATGAAAGCGGAATTCCAGGCGTACTGTTTACCGCCAAGTTCCATAGCAAACATGAGACAGACGATTGCGCCCACAAGCGTTAAGGCACCGGACCAATCAATACGCTGCTTAACATGCTGGAGCGATTCTTTATAGAAAATGGCAATCATCAGGAAGGCAATCAGACCTAGTGGAAGATTAATATAGAAAATCCATTCCCATTTCACATAGTCGGTCATATAAGCGCCAAGCAGCGGTCCGAAAATACTGGACATGCCGAAAACCGCACCGAATAGTCCCATTAATTTGCCCCTGCTTTCAGGCTTAACCGCATCAAACATGATGGTAAAAGCAATAGGTACCAAGGCACCCCCGCCAATCCCTTGAACAGCGCGATAAATGCTTAACTGCACAATGGACGTAGCGGTTCCGCAAAGCGCTGACCCAAGCATAAATACCACGATGCCGAAAATGAAGAAGCGTTTGCGTCCATACATATCCGAGAGTTTGCCGAAGATCGGCATGCCCGCCATTTCTGCGACCATGTAGGCCGATGTGACCCAAACAAATTTATCCAGCCCTCCGAGGTCTGCGATGATAGAGCCCATAGCTGTGGCAACGATGGTGTTGTCCATTGAAGCCATGAGAATGGCGAGCAATAATCCGGCTACAACGATGCCGGTTTGGTTCGTCGATTTCATTAGGTGATCCATTCCTTTCATTTCATCTTATTATGATATAAATGAAGTATAAACAAATAACCCTGACAAGAGTCTGTCAGGATTAGAGGCTGGAGATATGTTTATTTATCACGGGCAAAAGCCGGGAGCCCGGCGTTGCAATTGCTCCGCATAGCGGGGATCAAGTTTGGCCAGCTCGGCGAAATAATTGCCAATCGCATGATTAGCGGACACGGAACCTGCCTGGAAGGTGAGTTCGGCCCCTTTTTTGACATGCAGATAATGGTAGACTTGGTCGGTTCGGGGGGATTTATATATGATAGGCGGAAGTTCAGGCACGATATCATTCGTATTGTATATGCGATAGCGAGGACCGGTTATCCGGTTATAAAGACTGGCGAAGTCCGGATTTCCGACACGCGGAGAGGCGTAGGTATAGATGGAGGGTTCCTCAAACTTGGTATTGGCAGCAAGATCAACAGCACACAAGGAGGCGAGGGATCCTCCGAGGGAGTGTCCGGTAAGATAGAGGGTTTTACGGGCGGAAAGCTTGGCTGTGACGGCCATGATCTGCTTGCGGGCGCTGTTGTAAATATCGAGAAAGCCTTTGTGAACGAGCCCGCCGTCTTTGGCATAAGGAAATACGGTCTGCCTGGCTATGACATCGGAAATCCAATCCGACGCCCCATATGTGCCTCTAAAGGCAATCACAATCTGCCTGTCGGACTCCGCAATAAAACCGAATAACTCTTTCCTACTAAAGATCGAGGTTGCCGTAAAGGGAGAAACCATCCGGTAATTGCGGGGTAAAATGACGCCTTCCGGACCTTTCTCAAGCAGCTCGTAGCTCTGTTTGCACATAGCGGCTAAGAAGATGGCGGTTCGTATGTCCAATGAGTTGATTAGCATGGTCAGTTCCTCCACCCAAACACAGAATGCTGTTCAACTATATATATGAAAAATAGTGGACATCTGTCTTCGGTTAGCGGCCTATTTTTTTACGTCCATGCATTTTTCTTTCATGTATAATAAGCGGAGGAGGTGTGAAGTCACGTGTTAATGCGTTTTTTTTCGTACTATAAGCCTTATAAACACTTATTTATTTTGGATTTTACTTGCGCGGTTGTGGCTGGGCTTCTGGAGCTTGGTTTTCCTCTTGCTGTGAACCGGGTTGTCGATAAATTGCTGCCTGCCGGAAATTGGACGTGGATACTATGGGCTTGCGCAGGCCTTCTTGCCGTCTACGGGCTGAACACGGTGCTGAATTTCATCGTCACCTATTGGGGCCATAAGCTGGGCATTAATATCGAGACGGATATGCGGAAAAAGATGTTCGATCATCTGCAGAAGCTATCCTTCCGATTCTATGACAATAACAAAACAGGTCAATTGATGTCGCGAATGGCGAACGATTTGCTGGAGATTGGCGAGGTTGCCCATCATGGTCCCGAGGATTTATTTATTGCGGTTATGACGCTAATTGGCGCACTTCTGCTCATGCTGAGCATTAATGTGAAGCTGGCGCTGTTAACTTTTGTGATCGTCCCTGTTCTGCTCTGGATTGCTGTGTATTTTAATCAAAAAATGACGAAAACGTTCCGCCGGATGATGGGGGACCTCGCCGATATTAATGCCAGAGTGGAAGACAACATCGGAGGCATTCGTGTCGTTCAAGCGTTCGCGAATGAGTCTTATGAGAAGAAGCTGTTCGAGGACAATAATGGGAGATTCCGTTTAACGAAGCTGCTTTCCTATAAAATCATGGCATGGAACGTATCCTTAAGCTACATTCTCATGCGTTTGGTGACGGTGTTCGTCCTTATTTGCGGAACCTGGTTCGTGATCGATAAACAAATTTCCTATGGGGAATTTATTGCGTTCGTGCTTTTGACCAATGTGTTTCTGGGCCCGATTCAGAAAATTAATAACGTCATTGAGAGCTATCCCAAAGGCATTGCCGGGTTTAAACGGTATTGCGAAGTCATGGATACGGAGCCCGAGGTGTCTGACCGGCCCGACGCTGTGCGTGCCATCCATCTGGAAGGCCAAATTACATTTGATTCCGTTTCCTTCGGGTATGGGAATGAAGCCCGGGTTTTGAATGGCATTTCCTTATCCATTCGGGCAGGGGAAACCGTTGCTTTCGTAGGTCCATCCGGCGCAGGGAAGACGACGATATGCAGCTTGCTGCCCCGGTTTTACGATGTCAATGAGGGCAGCATTGCCATCGACGGCATGGATATACGCGGTATCCAGCTGGAATCGCTGCGCCGCCAAATCGGCATCGTGCAGCAGGACGTGTTCCTGTTCTCCGGCACTCTGCGGGAGAACATCGCTTACGGCAAGCTGGGCGCGACGGATGCTGAGATTTGGGAAGCTGCGCGGCGTGCGCAGCTGGAGGGCTACATCCAGTCCCAGCCGAAGGGGCTGGACACGGTTGTCGGCGAGCGCGGCGTCAAGCTGTCGGGCGGACAGAAGCAGCGCCTTGCGATCGCGCGGATGTTTTTGAAAAATCCGCCGATCCTCATCCTCGATGAGGCGACGTCGGCGCTCGACACCGAGACCGAGGCGGCGATTCAGCAGTCATTGGCCGAGCTGTCGCAGGGCCGAACGACGTTGGTGATTGCCCACCGGCTGGCCACGATCAAGAATGCCGACCGCATCGTCGTCGTGACGGAGCAGGGCATTACCGAGCAGGGCGGCCACGAGGAACTGATCGCGGTGGGCGGCGTTTACAGCCGTCTGCATCAAGCGCAGTTCAGCTCATAGGGAAAACCTGGCGGCGATCTTCGGATCGCTGGCCAGGTTTTTTTTGATTATAAAAATGGATAGTACTCCCAAATGAATCATGGTAAAATATGAAAATGGTAATCTACCAACGGTGAATAAAAGAATGAGGTGACAATAGTTGAAGTCAACGATTCGGTGGCTGTTACTCGGAGTGTTTACACTTGTGTGCATCTTCTTACTGAGTAACATCCGAAATGCATTCTTGTCTGCCCAACCAGATCAGATTCGAGTTACTGTCGGACCGGATACTAGCATCCAGAAAGTAAGCGAGCAGCTGCCGGGGAGCCGCGTACTCAATGAGAAAACGGGGCTGTTAGCCGTTCCCTACGGCGAGACATGGAACTACATCGGAAAGACGATGACGATCAAAGGTATTTTTCGTGCGACCGGCGTTCCTCTCGAGCGCCCTGTCATTTCATTGCGCTATTACGCGTATTCAGTGAAAGACCAAATCCAGGGCTTCCTTCATGGGGATTTTGGCAAATTCCGCAATCCGTTCAACCGCAAAGAGGTCGCTGTGATTGAGCAGCTTCCCATCATGCTGCTTCGTACATGCACGTACTTCATCCCTGGCTTACTGATGGCCATTGTGCTTAGCATGCTTACGGCGATGCTGGCGTCCATGTGGCGCAGACTGGGTGCCATACTGGATGGCGTACACGCTCTGCTTGTGGGCTTGCCGGACTTTTTCTTAATTGTTCTTATCCAATTAGGCGCGATTTATGCGACGAAGCTATTGGGGCATTATGTGCTGTTGATCGTACAGGTCGGCGATAAAACACCGTTCCTCATCCCGTTTCTCACCATTGCGCTTATTCCGTCGGTTACGATTTACGGCACGATGCGCGTCGCCATTGCGCGTGAGCTGGGCCAGGACTATGTGATCACTGCGCAAGCCAAAGGGTTAACTCGCGGCGAAGTGCTGGTCGCCCATGTACTGCGCAACGTGATGCTGGACTTGCTTTCGGTCCTGCCGAAGGCGACGACGCTGGCTTTGGCGAGCATGGCTGTCGCGGAAGCCATCTGCGGCATTTCCGGCCTGGGGGGCTTCATTATCTCGCCTGTTATGCAAAGCGTCTCATCGATGTCGGTCATTTGCATCTCGCTCGCGCTGCTTGCTATGGCATTTCACGTGCTGTACGCTTTGCTGCGTAAAAAGTTTATCGTCCGTACGGGGGAGGCCGTCTCATCATGATCAAACGCTCATCAAGCGCATTCTATATCTCCCTTGCACTTATCGTTCTAATTCTCCTTGTGGCTCTTTTCGGCACATGGCTGAAGCCTCACGGCATTTCGCCGGAGGACAAAATCAACATGATTCAATATCAACAAGATGGCAAAACACGCTACAGCATTCCGCCGTTCTCGCCGAACAGCACGTTCCTGCTTGGGACGGATCATCGAGGCTTTGATATGCTGAGCCTGCTGCTTAACGGATTGAAGTATACGCTGGGAACGACACTGGCGTTAACGCTGCTCCGTTTTGTCATTGCGGCGCCTTGGGGAATGTGGAGCGGGACTACCGGCAAAGGGTGGGGTATTCTTAAGGCTATGCAGTGGGTAGTCGCTTCCGTACCTGCCTTTGTATTCTTGTTTCCGCCATTGGCGGGCATGTATTTCGGGCTGCGGCTGGATCAGTGGGTGAAAGCGGACCCGCAGTATAAGATGCTCTTCTCCGTTACCTTCGTTATTCTGGTCACGTTCATCGGCCTGTTTCCGTTAGCTCATCAAATAGCCGAACGGACCCGCTATTATAACGACAAGCTATTTATTGAGGCTTCCCGTTTGATGGGAGGGACTGTTTTTCACCGCACGGTCCGGCATCTGGTCCCCTGCATGAGAAATGAAATGTTGTTCATCTTCCTTAGCGAATTCATGCAGGTGCTTTTCCTGCTAGGGCAGCTCGCTGTCTTTAACATTGTGCTTGGCGGCACGGAAACAATCGGCGACAGCGACGCCGGCTATTCCATTACGATTACGACATCGGGAGAATGGCTTTCCCTGATCGCTTACGGCTCGCGGTACATCAGGCTGCATCCTTGGATTATTTTGAGCGTAGGAGCGAGCTTCTCTCTGCTCTTCCTCTCACTGCAGTTCTTCTTAAGCCAGTTGAAGCGCAGATACGGCAGCGAACGCCAGCTCATGTAGCTAGTGTCCGGATGTGAATTTGAGGCCGAGAACGCCGACCAAGATGAGAATCATGAACAGGATGCGCAGCAAACTGACGGGCTCATTTAAAAACAGGGTGCCGATAATAATCGCCCCTACGGCGCCAATTCCTGTCCAGGCCGCGTAGGCTGTGCCGATGGGCAGAGTTTTCGTTGCTATGGCGAGAAAATAAAAGCTGATCACCATGCCGGCAATTGTTACTCCGGACGGAATCAGTCGGGTAAAACCATTGGAAAATTTCAATGAGATCGCCCAGACTACCTCGAAAACACCTGCAATGACGAGATACAACCATGCCATAATGAATCACTCCTTAAGAAGTTTGCTTGGATGCGGTGTAAGGCCGCGGCAAAAAGGAGAAAAGCCCGGAAGCGATATCGCTGTGCGATATGACTCCCGGGCTTTTCTCCCTCCGTGACCACAGCGTATCCGCTGTGTGTTTTCTCTCGGACCAGACTGACGCTGCAGCGCCACGGAACCCTAGAAAACTTAATGCCGCTATTATAGGACGGCTCACATGCTATGTCAAGTTATATCTTCGAGTCGATGAGGCAGCATGAGCACTCATGAATAAAAGCCCTGGGAGCAGCTCTTGCGAGCCGGCGCTTTCCGGGGCTTTATTCATAAGTACAAGAAATTACTTGGATTCAGCAGTTAGTTGATTGTAGATATCATCCCACAGAACACGTCTGGCGGATACATACCTCTTCGCGTAATACGATTCGCTTAGCTTGTTTTTCACGATACCTTCGTTGGAAGCGGAATGAATAAATTCACCGTTGCCAAGGTAGATACCAACGTGAGAAATGCCTTTGCCCCCTGTGTTGAAGAACACAAGATCGCCTTTGCGAAGATCACTTTTGTCAATCCAGTAGCCCTCTTTATCTTGAGCGGCAGAACTATGAGGAAGGTCAATGCCGAATTGGTCGAAAACGTATGAGGTAAACCCAGAGCAATCAAAGCCCTTTGTTGTCGTTCCCGCATCTTTGTACGGAATTCCGAGCAATCCGTCAACCGTTTCATCCAACTTAGATTGTGAAGCAGATGCACTTCCTAAAGCTACACTCAAAAACAAAACAAGACTAAAAAAAAGAGCAACAACCTTTTTCAACTGCTTGTCTCCTTCCGGTGCCTACGAGGTTAGCTGGAGGGTTCGGTTGAAGGTTCCCTATGATCCCTGTCTTGCAAGATCAATTCACCCGGAGTGGTTCCCCCGTTTCCCCAAGAAATGAGGAATTCGGCATGAAATATTTGGTTTTTTAATGCTAATCACTGTAATTCGTCATAAACATCGAAATTCCTCCTTTAGAGCGCAATTTGGGCCGGAAAAATGTGCTATCGTTCGCTTTCCAGACAAAAAAATCCCCTTTTGCAAGGGGATTGAACAAATATAAACCATATCTAGCTTTATTTATTATTTATTAGGGGTTCATTTTGGCGGAAAGAAGCTGAAATTGCGAGGTTATCGCCCACATTTGCAGGAAAATATGGAAAAGCGGGAAAAGCTGATAAATGATTAGCGCTAACAGTCCTGCCCAGATGTAGGTCGCAGTGACTGTAATCCCTGTCAAAAGTCCCGAACTGAGCAAAAGAATAAGAGAAAGGCCGATGATCGGAAACGAGAACCGGAAGAATGTAATGACGGTGGATAAAATGCCGAGGTGTGCGGCAATGGCGAATTGCACATACATAAAGAGAAGATGAAGCAGGAAGCCATAAACCAGGAAGCCCATCAGCCAAGGCAGTAAATCCAGGGAGGCCTGTTCATAGGATGTACTGTGTTCGAACATCTTCTGCGCTTTGGGCAGCGCCCAGATGAGCGGCAGTAGGGACAAGGCGATTCGGACGATGTAGGTGAGGAGGAAGGGAAGCGTCAGTTCCTTAACTCCGCGTACGAAGCGATAGCCGGCATTTTGCTCGGAATGTGTGAGGGAATAGTAGACACCGCTGTTCATTACCGGAGTGAGCAGCATGCGAGCCAGGAGCAGTGCAGCCAGCCACCACAAATAGCGATGGCTGAGATCCGTTTTGAGCAGCTGGAACTGGCTCTCGGCGAGAAAAAGCCGGAGCGCCTCCTTCGGCTGGTCGCCGCCCGGATAGCGGTGCATGAGCGGGACGAGCACCCCTTGCACAAGCTTATAGAGAAGGATGCCCCAGCACATCTGGTACATGAATAAGACGATCGTAGCGAAGGGCTGCCGCAGAGCCGCCCTAAAGCCGGATTTGAGATAGGTTGTCATGGGTGTCCCTCCTAAGAGTTTAACTATCTTCGTAAGCATAGGCCTGAGTGGGCGCCTACCAGGCGACCCACCCGAAAATAGCTTGCAGGAACTGAATAATGCCGAGATTCCAGCGGATTTTCCACTTGGTATCTACTTCCGTTTTCATAAAGTTATTAATATGTTTGTTTTCGAGAATGAGCGAGTAGTGCGGATCGATACGTACCCAGTCGACAGGCGTCGCTTGGGTTAGCTTGAATTCGATGCTGCTTTCTTTGCCGTCCCATGTTTTATCGAGTACGGTGCCGTCAGCGAAATGGAACTGGATCGGCACTTCCGGCGAATTTCCGCCGCGTTTGGCGATGAGGATTGTACTCTCGTAAGGCCCTGTCCCTTTGCTGCCAGTGGCTTTCACACGGATGCTCTCAACAGAGTAATCCATCATCATCGAGCCGTAGACATATTCGTTGAAGAAGCCGTCCCAATTGGTTTTGGTTACTTCCTCGACAACGTTCTGAAAGTCCTTGGTAGAAGGATGCTTGAATTCCCACTTCTGAAAATAAGTGCGCATGATGCGATCCATCGTTTTGGCGCCAACCTGCTTCTCGATTTCCTTGAGCACGAGCTTGCCCCTTGTATACACATTTTCAGCATATTGATCATGTCCGGTATAGTCCCATGCATTTTGCCGGAGCGCGCTGGGAGATGTGATATAGCTGGACTCCACCGGCAAATTCGGAGATGTTCCGAAATCAGCTTCCATCACTTTGTCCTCGGCATAGGAGGTAAAGCCTTCATCCAGCCAAGCTTCCTCGAATTCATTGCTGGCCACAAGGCCATAGAAGAACTGATGTCCGATCTCATGAACGATAACGCGTTCCAATTCGAGATCCGGTTTCTTGTCGCTTGCGCCCCAAGCGGTCACCAAGGTAGGATACTCCATTCCGCCTGCGCCGTTGCCTCCGGGAGGAGGGACGACAATGGAAAGGGTCGAGTAAGGATACGTGCCGTACCACTGGCTGTAGCGGGAGAGAGCTTTTTTGGCAGCGTACATATATCGGTCTTTTAATTCCTGATGGTTGGGATCCAGATAGAGCTTGATCTTCACCCCGGGAATTTGCGGCGTAGAGAAAGGTTCTTCCACGTACACGAAGTGAGGCGAAGCGGACCAAGCGAAATCATGCACGTCATCGGCATAGAACTGATACGTTTTGGTTCCGTTCTCCGTCACAGCCGGCTTCACAGGGAAACCGGTTGCGGCAACGGTATAGTTCGCCGGCACTTGGATTTTCACGTCATACAGGCCGAAATCCGCATAAAACTCGGAATTCCCATGATATTGGTGGAGATTCCAGCCAGGTTCGGTGCGTCCTCTTGTTCCCGCCCGTTCATAGGCCGCTACTTTAGGGAACCACTGCCCGGCCATCACGAAGTCGTCCACATAGCCCATACGGGCGAAGGCTTGCGGCAATTTGACGAGAAATTCCGTCTTAACGGTGACTCGCTCGCCGGCTCCTACCGGCTTCAGCAGCGGGATTTTGAGCAGGGTATGGTCATCTTTATTGCCGTCATCGGGTTGTACAAAAGCCATTCGCTGTGTAAGATCCTCTCCGTCAGCCGTTTTCACAGAGAGCAAGTCCATGCGGCCGATACTGTCAGCCGTTGCTTCATCCTGCCGGAGCTTGCCGCCGGATTCCCGCATAAACGTCGTTTTCTTAGATGCGAATGCATTCGGATATAAATGCAGATAAAGTTCTTGCACAGGAACCGTCCCCGGATTTTCCCACGTTAACGTTTGCTGCCCTTGGAGCTGCCTCGTTTCAGGCGTGTAGGCAACGTTCATGTGATATTCCGCAATGCGGTAGCTCAGCGGCTCCTGTGTTTGTTTGTCCGCAGCTTTGCCGCGATCTGCAGGCTGCATGTCCGGCGCCGGAGCTGACGGCTCCTCCCTAGAGACGACGGGCACCGTCAGTTTACTTGCGGATGGGAGCAAAGTTTCAGACAGCAAGACTGTGCCTGCTGCAAGGAGCATGACAACGAACCATTGTACCTTGCGGTTTTTGAATAAAACACTCAATAGATTCACCCCGCCTAACAAGCATCTACAGCATGTATATGTAGACAACCTAGGGATTATTTCTGTGAGTGGAAAAGATTTGTTCGTTCGCTTGAAAAAGAGGGCTTTGGCCAAGCGCCGTTCCTCTGCTCTTGTTCTCATGGAGGACTTTAGCTACAATGAAAGCAAAGCGTTATTTTAACATTACGAAAGAGTGGAAGGTGCCCTTATGGAAGCGGATAAAAAGAAGCTGGCCTTAAATATAGTAAGCTCCAAAGTCAATCACAAAGGATTCGGCGCCGGAGCGATCGATCTTAGCAACGTTTCGGGAATTATTATCGACGGGGATGAAGCTTATCTCGATGAAGGTACGCTACACGCGAAGAGTAAAATTGAGAAAGGGATCAAATTCTCAACGAACAAAGAGGATGTGCCGAACGGACGCAAAGCGTGGATTGTCTGGGTGGCGGTCGACCGCGCCGAAGAGGGAGCGTACTACGCCGGAATGTCGGCATGCGAGATGCTGATCGACACCGAAGCGCGCAGAGGCTGGAAGATTCTGGCCGACCACGTAAACAAGATGGATGGCGCCATGAAGCGCAAATTCATTCTTGACGGCTTGTCCGACAGCGAGCGCGCAGCCTTGAAAAAACAGCTGATCGCCCACAACGAAGAATGGTGGAACCGCTCGGATCAAGCGCTGAAAGATGCCCTTTCGTAATTGTACCAAGCCATAATTTGAAGTTATGAACATTATGTGTCATCCATTGTTACGTTCATGTGAACCGGGTATACTAGACCCTAGTGTATGTTACCTCATATACTAGGACAGCAAAAAGGCAGACTAAGACGCGCTTAGTTCTGCCTTTTTGTGTTTTCCGGAAGCTGTGTGGGGAAGGCGAATCAGTCGTTCCACCAGCGTTTGATATCATTCCACCAGGAGCTGTTCTGGCCTTTTGACGAATCTTTCTTATCTCCGCCCGAAGCGGGCTTGGCGGGTTTGCCCGTGCAATACGTCGTTGGCTCCGTGCCGGCAATAAAAGCCTCAAGACGGGAGTTCGGGCAGTCCTCATTAGCCAGTTTTCCGCTCGCGGGATCAATATAGACGCTTGCTACACCTTCCGGAATTTGGAACAGCTTAGGCGGTATGGCCTCCAGCGTTTGTTCCGTGAATTCGGCGAAAATCGGCGAAGCCAGATGCGACTCGACGGTTGAGATGTCCCGGTCCTTGTCATAGCCGACCCATACGGCTGTCGCCAGCTCGGGCGTGAAGCCGACCAGCCAAGCGTCGGTGTCGGTCGTGCCGGTTTTGCCGGCGATCGGCCGTTTGATCGTGCTGGCTACGCGGTTGCCTGTGCCGCCCTCCTCGAATACGCTCTCCATGAGATTCGTCATCACATAAGCAACGGGAGGGTTCAGCACTTGCTCCGTTTTCGGATGAGCCTCATACAGAATGCGGCCATTGGCATCCTCAATGCGCATAATCGCAGTCGTTTCCTTATGCACCCCTTGATTCGCAATCGTGCCAAAAGCCGAGGCCATTTCAAGCGGGCTAACAGGGAAGGAACCGAGCGCTAGTGACGGCAATGGTTTCATTGGAGAATCGATGCCCAGCTTGCGGGCCAGATCGATGACCTTCGCAGGGCCGACATCCAGAATCGTATGGACCGCATAGATGTTGTCCGATTTGGAAATCGCTTGCCGCATATCGATATTCGCATTCACATATTGGTCGTTGAAATTTCTCGGCGTGTACCGCTGGCGCCCTTCATCGTACGTGAATACCGTCGGCTCGCTTTTCACTTGAGTGACGGGGGTATAACCGTTTTGAAGGGCCACCATATACACGATTGGCTTAAAAGAGGACCCCGGCTGCCTCGTATTCGACAAGGCCCGATTAAACTGATTCTCGGTATAGTCGCGTCCGCCGACCATCGCTTTGATTTCCCCGGTGCGCGGGTCAATGGCAACGAGGGCGGCTTGCAGATCGGGCTTGCCGCTAAGCTGCTGGGTGACGACATTTTCGGCGATTTCCTGCGCCTTCTTGTCGAGAGTCGTGTAGATGCGTATGCCGCCCTCGTCGAACTGTTCCTCAGGGATACCGAGCTTTTCCGTGGCCAGCGCCCGCACATAATCCCGGAAATAAGGGGCTGCTGCGGGCTTTTTCTTCGTCAGCGGTTGAATCGTCAGCTTCTCTTTGCCGGCGGCATCTGCCGCATCCTGGGTGATGAAGCCGCTGCGCACCATCGTTTGCAGCACGATTTTTTGCCGGTCCAGGGCGTTTTTCATATCATAATAGGGTGAATAGTATCTCGGCCCTTTCGGGACACCGGCAATCAAGGCGCTCTCGGCTAACGTCAATTCGCTGGCGTGCTTGCCAAAGAACAGTTCGGAGGCCGTTTCGATGCCATAGGTCGAATGACCGTAGTATATTTGATTCAAATAATCCGCAAGAATTTCATCCTTGCTTAGCTGCATTTCCAATTGGATTGCAAACATCGTTTCTTTGATTTTACGCGTCCATGTACGGTCGTGATTCAAGTATAAATTCCGCGCTAACTGCTGGGTTATCGTGCCTGCGCCCTGCACCTTCGCCATCGCCTGCACATTGACAATCGCCGCCCGAGCTACCGCCTTCACGTCGACGCCGAAGTGATCGTAGAAATGCTGATCTTCCACAGCGAGTGTTGCTTTTATGAGATATGGCGAAATGTCATTCAATGCGACCACCTGCCGGTTTTGTCCGGAATAGAAAGTGTCGATGAGCTCGCCATGCGTATCGAACATTTGAGAAGTTTGCAGCATCTTGGTCACTGGCAGCGTCTGTGCGCGCAAATACACGAAAAAGACAGCCGCAGCAATGAGTAGAAGGACGCAGGAAGTGAAGAAAAAGGAGAACATCTTCTTAATACGGCGCATCCATCGCATAGACGCAGGTATCTCTTGCTCCTTTGCTTTGTGCGGGCTGCCTTTGGATGGCTGACGGTTGTTTTCATTTTCGGACACGGATTCCTACCTCCTTGCTTCTATGGATGACGAAGTCTTTTACCCTTATACCCCAAAGGCTCTATTACCCAGTATGGAAAAGCATGGAAGTCCGTATTCAACAAATTGTAAATTTTTTTTATGAAATAGGTAAAAGCCCTAGGAAATTATTGCATTTTGGGGGTAATGAACTATAATACAATTTGTGCGTATGAAGGGACGGGAAATTCTAGCGGTCCTTGCATGACTTTTCCAACCGGTGGAACACTGTTAGAGATAACGAATGCCAGTCATTATTCATCCAATATAGAAGCGAAAGAAGGTATGAACATGGATTTATGGTACACAGAGAAACAAACGGACAGCTTCGGTATTACAGCGAAAGTAAAAGAGACTTACGTGAGAGAGCAAACGGACTTTCAAGACCTTGCGATGATCGAAACCGAAGAGTGGGGCACGATGCTGACGCTTGACGGCATGGTTATGACAACCGTAAAAGATGAGTTCGTATATCATGAAATGGTGGCGCACCCAGCGCTTGTTACTCACCCGAACCCTGAGAACGTGCTTGTTGTAGGCGGCGGCGACGGCGGAGTGATCCGTGAAATCATGAAGCATCCGAAAGTTAAAAAGGCCGTTCTGGTCGACATCGACGGGAAAGTTATCGAGTACTCCAAAAAGTACCTGCCAACAATTGCCGGCGAACTGGACAACCCGCGCGTTGAAGTTATCGTAAACGATGGCTACATGCACATTCATGATCACAAAAATACATACGACGTCATCATGGTCGATTCTACGGAGCCTGTTGGTCCGGCGGTCGAACTGTTTACCAAAGGTTTCTACCAAGGTATTTATGACGCGTTAAAAGAAGACGGAATCTTCGTTGCGCAAACGGACAACCCTTGGTTCAAAGCCGATTTGATCCAAACGGTAAACCGTGATGTAAAAGAAATCTTCCCGATCGTACGCGTATACAGCGCGAATATCCCTACGTACCCAAGCGGTCTGTGGACATTCACGATGGGCAGCAAAAAGCACGACCCTCTTCAAGTTGAAGAAGCGTCCATTCCGGAATTCCCAACGAAGTACTACACAGCACGCCTGCATAAAGCAGCGTTCATTTTGCCTAGATTTGTTGAAGATTTGATTAAATAATCGAAAAAAGCCGTCAGCCGTCTTGGAAACAAGGAGTTGGCGGCTTTTTTGTGTTGATTGGGGGGAGGGGGCGGGGAACGAGCGGACGAGTGAATGGGTGGAAGGACGAACGAGCGTAGGCGACGAGTGAACGAGTGGAAGGAAGAACGAGCGTGGGGCGACGAGTGAACGAGTGGAAGGAAGAATGAGCGTGGAGCGACGAGTGAACAGGTGAACGGGCGAACAGGCGAATGAGTGAACGGACGGATGGAAGGACGGGCGACGGCGACGGCAACCGCAACGGCAACCTCAACCTCAACTCCAACCCCGACCCCCGAGGGCAGCCATTCTTTTACGGACACAGAAGGCGTTATTCCGCCAATTCAGATTTATGTGAGGAGCTATCGGACTGAGCAGCCGTTGGTTAAAGGCAGTTCATGGTCATTAGCGGCTCGTGAGTCCGTAAGCTGTCAATCCTATCCCATTAGCAGCAAATAGAGTTATCTCAGTCCGTTAGCCCACAGATTATGCTCACAGACGGTGTCCTAGCAGTCATAGCATGAAAACTACCAAAGGCAGCTAACTAGTTAAAGTACCATAATCCCACCAACAGCAGCTCAACAGTCAACCATCCCAAGCATCCACCAGCACCTGCACCCCGAACTCCGCCCCCGCCGGAGCCATTCTTCAACTAGTTAAAGTATCATAATCCGACCAACAGCAGCTCACCAGTCAGCCCTCCCAAGCGCCCCACCTGCACCTGCACCCCGAACTCCGTCCCCGCCGGAGCCATTCTTCAACTAGTTAAAGTACCATAATCCCACCAACAGCAGCTCACCAGTCAACCATCCCAAGCGCCCCACCTGCACATACCACCCTACACGTGGGGTGTGAGGGCGTCACCAACTAGCAACTCCGCCCAAAAAATCCCCCTGCGGCTACAAATGCTGCCACACTGATGTCAGTGTCGTTCCGATATACTAGCTACATGAAGTGAAAAGAAACCAATCCAACATTCCTGGAGGTAATTTACATGTTTACAACCGTAGAAAGCTTTATTAACGAGTACCAACGGGAGTCGAAGACAACACAGCAACTGCTCGATACCTTAACTGACGCGTCCTTGAACCAGCCGCAAGCCGAAGGCTACAGGCCGCTTGGTTATATAGCGTGGCATTTGGTCCACACAGATCGCGGCATGCTGCTTGGAACCGGCCTGAAGTTCGAAGCGCCATCCGCGGCCAGCATGCCGCCATTGGAAGCCGCAGCCATTGCCGATGCCTACCGGGCAACAACAGCCGGCATTCTCGAAGCGGTCCGCACGCAGTTTACGGATGCTAAGCTGCAGGAAGTTGTGAACATGTTCGGCATGCAATGGACGATTAGCGAAACGCTGTTCGCCTACCTGAAGCATGAAATTCACCATCGCGGGCAGCTCACCATCTTGATGCGTCAAGCGGGATTGCCTGTTATCGGCGCCTATGGTCCTGCCAAGGAGCAGTGGGCCAGCATGGGAATGCCGATCCCAGCCCTATAATAGCGAACAAAAAGCCTCAGTTTTCACGATATCGTGAAATTTGAGGCTTTTTTGCGTGAGACAAGCCCTGTCTTCGACGGCGTTCCACAAACCAGACGTGGCAATGCATTGAATTCGTCGATCCTTTCATATAAACTAATACCTAACTTGCCTTATCTTGACATAAGGTGCAAAGAGGACCTGCAGAATAGGAGAATGACGAATCATGACGGATAAAGCGCGCGTGCGCATTCGCATTGAAAGTCGGAGCGGGAGCGAGACAACGGTGCAGAAGGCGCGGGGAGAGCTCTACCGCAAAGGCACTCACACCTACATTCGCTATGAAGAAGAACCCAGCGAGCTTGGACGAACGGTGACGCTCATCAAGCTGGAAGAGAATCAAATCCGCATCGTCCGCCAAGGAGACGTACAAGCGGAGCAAACGTTTGTGCCCGGCGAGAAACGAATCGGATTTTATCATACGCCGCAAGGCCGCTTGGAACTCGAAATCGACACGCATGAGCTGACAAGCGAGGCCGATCACGGCATCGGAATCACACGATGGAAATATGATTTATATGCCTCCGGCACGCACGCGGGGACATACAGGATTAAGTTGTTAATTCAGGAGGAGTAGGAAGAATGGACGTATTAAACGAAGTCAAAGTCATAGTGAAACAAGCGATCGCAGACGCAGTTGCTGCTGCGGGGATTGTGGATGCGGCGCAACTGCCGGAAATTATTCTTGAAGTGCCGAAGGAGAAAACGCACGGGGATTTCGCAACGAACATTGCGATGCAGCTGACCCGGATTGCGAAGCAGAATCCAAGGCAAATCGCAGAGCAGATTATTGCGAATCTGCAGAAGGATAAAGCGAATATCGCAGAAGCCGAGATCGCCGGACCGGGTTTTATTAATTTTAAAATGAATAAAGTATACCTTTACCCTGTCATTGCGGATGTTCTTAAACAAGGGGAGCGTTACGGAGCGAGAAACGTAGGTAAAGGGCTTAAAGTGCAAGTTGAGTTTGTCAGCGCCAACCCGACAGGTTCTCTTCATTTAGGACATGCCCGCGGGGCGGCCGTCGGCGACGTGCTGTGTAACGTGCTGGACCTTGCAGGTTACGAAGTTTCCCGGGAGTACTACATTAACGATGCGGGGAACCAAGTCGTGAATTTGGCCAAATCGATCGAAGCCCGCTATTTGCAAGCGCTGGGTCAAGAAGCTGAAATGCCGGAAGACGGCTATTTCGGAGAAGATATCAAAGGCTTTGCGGCAGATCTTGCCGCAGAGGAAGGCGATCGCCTGCTCAGCTTGCCTGAAGAGGAGCGCCGCGTGTTTTTCCGTTCTTATGGCTTGAAAAAGGAACTCGACAAAATCAAACGCGACTTAAGCCGTTTCGGCGTGCGTTTCGACAACTGGTTCTCCGAGACGTCGATCTATGAAGACAATCTCATTCCGCCGGTGCTGCAAGAACTGCGCGCTAATGGACATATCTATGAAGAAGAAGGCGCGACATGGCTGAATACCACTCCGCTGGGCGACGACAAGAACCGCGTGTTGATCAAGAACGACGGCTCCTTCACGTACCTGACGCCTGACATCGCGTACCACCGCAACAAATTCGGACGCGGCTTCGAGCGCCTGATCAACATTTGGGGCGCCGACCACCACGGGTACATCCCGCGGATGAAAGCGGCCATGACGGCGCTGGGCTTCGAAGCGGATCGACTCGTCGTCTTGATCGCGCAAATGGTGAGCCTTTTCCAAAACGGGGAAAAGGTCAAAATGTCCAAGCGGACCGGCAAAGCGGTCACGATGGAGGATCTCATGGACGAGGTCGGCGTGGACCCGATCCGTTATTTCTTCGCGATGCGCAGCATGGACTCGCATTTGGATTTTGACATGGACTTAGCGGTTTCCCAGTCCAATGAGAACCCGGTGTACTATGTGCAGTACGCGCATGCACGGATCTGCTCGATCTTCCGCCAGGCAGAAGAGCAAGGCATCGCGGTGCTCCCGCTGGAGCAGGTGGACCTGCACCAGCTTTCCTCGGAAGCCGAGTTCGACTTGCTTCGCAAGATCGGCGAGCTTCCGGAGGAGATCGCCATTGCGGCGGACCAGTACGCGCCGCACCGGATGATCCGCTATGTATACGAACTGGCGAGCCAGTTCCATAGCTACTACAGAGGCCACTACGTCATCACAGAGGACGCAGCCTTGACTCAAGCGCGCCTTGCGCTGCTCGGCGCGCTGCGCACGACCCTGGCCAATACGCTTCGCGTGGTTGGCGTATCCGCACCGGAGCGGATGTAACCCGCTCAGCCATCATGAACACCAAAAAGGAGTTAAGCCGGCAATACGCGGCTTAACTCCTTTTATGTTTCGCCCAGCCTCACACCTGCCTCGCAGCTCGCAAGGCCCGCCGGGCATTGAGATGCCCGGGCTGCCAGCGCTTGCTCTCGCGCTTGTTAAAGCCAATCGCGCAGCGGCGCAGCACGCTTTTGATTTGCTGCGGCGACAAGGGCTTGACGGACAGCATCAAGGCGATAACGCCGCTGACATGAGCGGTAGCCATCGAAGTGCCGCTGAGCTCGTTGTATTTGCCGTGAAGCCAGGAGGAATAGACGCGTTCTCCCGGTGCATAAATATCAATTTGTTTGCCGCGGTTGCTGAAAGGAGCAATACGGCCCAGCCGTGTTGTCGCTCCTACGGAGACGACCTGCGGGAAGCGGGCGGGGTAGTCGATCGTTTTTCTTTTGCCGTCATTGCCGGATGAGGCAACAATGACTTTGCCTCTGTAGTAGGCGTTCAATACCGCTTGCTCCAGAGCACGGTTGTATGACTTCATGCCAAAGCTCATATTGATAATATCGAGATCGTTGTTAACGCACCAATCGATGCCGGCAATAATGTCTGACACATAAGCGCTTCCGCTGTGGTCGAATGCTTTGACGGGATGAATGATGGACCTGGGCGCTACGCCGATGATGCCTGTTTGGCGGCCGGTTGCCGCGATGGTGCCTGCAATATGCGTACCATGGCCGTTATCATCAAAAGGAAGCATACTTTGGTTTAAAAGATTGATTCCCCTTGAGATTGAATTCCTTAAGTCAGGGTGATTGTAGTCGATCCCGGTGTCGATGACGCCTACCCGGACGTTTAAACCTAAAGACTTGTTCCAAACTTCAGGCGCCCCAATTTGATTAACGCCCCAGGGGATTGTATTGGAGCCTGAACCGGATTGCGCGCTGGCTCGCTTGATCGTGGGTTTGCTCCTGATCAATTGATGAACGGAAACTTTCGTATCTTCTTCAATGACCGGGCAGCCAGCAGAATGCTTGAGTTTCGAATCGGGATGGAGCGTGCAGGAGAAGGCGTGAATGATGTCTAGAGCACGGACCTTGGAGAGGTTGCTGAGCCGGGATCTCATTCGCTTTAGCTGGGATTTGCATGCGTAGTAGTCCTTAGCCGATGAGAAACGGATCATGTGCTTTTTGCCGGATTGCTTGGTGAGTCCGATTTCCTCATGCAGCAAATGAAGAAAGGTGGCTATATCCATACGTGCCATCCCCCCATGACAACTTAGAATCGAGTCTCCCCTATCTTATGTACAGGTCACCTCTTCTGACCGTGTGATAGCCTTTATAGAAATAAATGGGTGCGAAGCCGTGTCAGATGAGCTGTTTTTACATAGGATAAATAGAGAGGCGCGAGCAGGAGTGTCTCTTCCTCAGGTAATGGAAACGGCCGTGACTCGTTCACATCGTTTCCTTAGGATACAGTCACAAGCGAAGGGGGACCTTCGCTTGTATTCATTTTAGGCAGGCTGTCTGAAAGGTTTTTTGAGGGTAGTTGCAATTTTAGAAAAAATAGGTTTTACTTAATGAAGATATTGGATAAGGTAGATAGAAGAAGTGAAGAAGACGGTCGAAAGGGATGTGCCTTAGATGAGTAGCGAATACACACTCAAAATCACCACAGAACAAGCACGCGAAATGCCGATGGTGGATTTGGCGTTTGAATTACTGAAGTCGGCGAATACGCCGTTTTATTACCGTGACTTGATGGCAGAAATTGCAAAAATTAAAGGGTTGTCCGAGCAGCATGTGATGCAAGTGATTGCCCAACTATATACGGAAATCAACATCGATGGACGTTTTGCCTGCGTAGGTACGAACCTGTGGGGCTTGAAACGCTGGTATCCTGTCGAGAAATCAGACGATGCGGTTGGCAACGCGAAGCGTCCGAGAATCATCAACGACGAAGACGACGATCTGGATGAAGACATCTACGCTGAGGAAGAAGATACATACGCTGAGGAAGACGAGTACGATGCGTTTGGTACGGAATCCGAAGAGGAAGAAGCCGAAGAGGATACGGAATTCTTCGAGGATGAAGAGATGGAAGAGGATCTTGGCGAAGAGGGCATTGAGGAGTCCGACGATGAGGAAGATGACGATTTGGACGACGATGCCGATCTGGATGAAGACGATTCCGATTTGGATGACGAGGAAGACGACGACAAATAACTTGTCTTGACAGCCGCTGCCCGTTCAGAGTAAACTATTGCATGGGCTTTAAAAGAATCTTAACAAATCGCGCAAGCGTTCAAAAAAGTGCCCCGTCACTACGGGTGTCACTTTTTTTTGTTTTCAGGCTGTTTTTTCACCATATTTTCATGAAAACCCTCATTTGGTAGAAACTAAATCCGAGGCAGTGGCATCACGACAACGATAGCGAATGCTTACGCTGTAAGCTTTTTGCATAGAAAGACAGTTGGCCAACAACCAGCTCGAGCTCACGACGCCAGTTATCTGGCGAAAACTAAAAGGAGGCGTACATAGTGACAAAATACATTTTCGTTACGGGAGGCGTAGTTTCTTCCCTTGGCAAAGGAATTACGGCAGCTTCCTTAGGAAGACTGCTAAAGAACAGAGGTCTGAAGGTTACGATTCAAAAGTTCGATCCGTACATTAACGTGGATCCGGGGACCATGAGTCCTTACCAGCACGGTGAAGTCTTCGTAACTGATGACGGAGCGGAAACGGATTTGGATTTAGGCCATTATGAACGTTTCATCGATATCAACCTGTCCAAAAGCTCCAATGTAACTTCAGGTAAAGTGTATTCCTCCGTTATTACCAAGGAACGCAGAGGGGAATATCTCGGGGGAACCGTTCAGGTTATCCCGCACATTACGAATGAAATCAAAGATCGTGTCCTGCGCGCAGGCCGCGAAGCGCAATCGGATGTTGTCATTACGGAAATCGGCGGTACGGTCGGCGATATCGAGAGCCTTCCTTTCTTAGAAGCCATTCGTCAAATGAAAAATGATATCGGCCGCGAGAATGTAATGTACATTCACGTTACGCTGATTCCTTATATTAAAGCGGCCGGCGAAGTGAAAACCAAACCGACGCAGCACAGTGTGAAAGAACTGCGCGGCTTAGGCATCCAGCCTCACGTTATCGTTTGCCGCACCGAGCACTCCTTGACAGAAGAGATGAAGCGTAAGCTTGCATTGTTCTGCGATATTGATCCGGCGGCTGTGATCGAGTGTAAAGATGCGGAAACATTATACGAAGTGCCGATGATGCTTCGCGAGCAAGGACTTGACGATTACGTCGTCAATCACCTGAAGCTCAAAACGAACGAGCCGGATATGGCTGAGTGGGAAAGTCTGGTTCGCAAAGTGAAGTCCTTAACGAAGAAAACCGAAATCGCGATCGTAGGGAAATATGTTGCTTTGCATGACGCTTATTTGAGTATTGTTGAAGCCCTTGGACATGCGGGCATTGATAACGACTCCGAGATTAGCATTCGTTGGGTCAATGCTGAAGAGGTTTACGATCATAACGTAGATGAGCTGCTTTCCGGCGTTCAAGGCATTCTGGTGCCTGGCGGATTCGGCGATCGCGGGATTGAAGGCAAAGTATCCGCTATTCGCTATGCGCGTGAGAAGAAAATTCCATTCTTCGGTATCTGTCTGGGTATGCAAGTGGCTGTTATCGAGTATGCGCGTTCCGTTTCCGGTTTGGATGGTGCGAACTCCTCCGAGATCAACCCGACGACTCCTTATCCGGTTATCGATCTTCTGCCTGAACAGAAGGATATCGAGAATCTTGGCGGTACGATGCGTCTCGGTCTGTATCCTTGCAAAATCGTTCCAGGTTCTTTGGCGGAGGAATGTTACAATGACGAGCTTGTTTATGAGAGACATCGTCACCGCTACGAATTCAACAATGAATACCGCGATCTGATCGAATCTGCCGGCTTGCGCATTTCCGGTACTTCGCCGGACGGCCGCTTGGTCGAAATGGTCGAGCTTCCAGGCCACCCTTGGTTCTTGGCGGTGCAATTCCATCCGGAGTTTACATCGCGTCCGAACCGTCCGCAGCCGTTGTTCCGTGAGTTTGTGAAGGCGGCTCAAGGTATCAAGCACTAATTGGCGAGGCCAAGCGCCTCCTGAAAAACAACTTATTTGTAAAAGTTTTCAATTTGGCCGTCCCTCTTGAAGGAAAATGGAAATGGATAGCGAATACCTTATCTACTGTGAAGTGCAGGGGATTTGCTATTCGTTTTTCGGGAGGGAACTAGGCTGATGAAGAAGAAAGTACTGATTGTCGATGATCAAAATGGAATTCGCGTACTGTTAATGGAGGTATTCAGCAACGAAGGATACGATACTTATCAAGCCTCTAATGGTAAACTGGCTTTAGAAATCGTCAAAAATTCTTCGCCTGACCTACTATTATTGGATATGAAGATTCCCGGAATGGACGGCCTTGATATTTTGAAGCATGTGAAAGCCATCGATGCCTCTATCAAAGTAATTATGATGACGGCTTATGGTGAGCTGGATATGATTAAAGAAGCGACGGATCTGGGTGCCATTATGCATTTTACGAAGCCGTTTGATATTGATGAGTTGCGCATGGCGGTTAATATGCAGTTAAATAATGAATCTAGCAGCGGTTTTGCGGTGGGATCCTAGTCATAGGGTCTTTTTTTGTGGCTGAGAAGCAAGGGCTTGGTTATCATTTGAAAATATATGTGCTATAATAACTCAGGTATGACAAGAGCGGTCTACGCAAAACTACAAAAAGGTTCTAGGAGGAAGAGAAACATGGCATTGGTTTCAATGAATGAGTTTTTACCTAAGGCAAAAGCGAACAAATTCGCGGTAGGTCAGTTTAACATGAACAACCTTGAATTTGCTCAAGCGATCGTGGAAGCTGCAATGGAACTGAAATCCCCTTTCATTTACGGTGTAAGCGAAGGCGCACTGAAATATATGGGTATCGAATTTACAGTAGCAATTGCGGAAGCAGCGGCTAAGAAATCCGGTTTGCCGATTGCTTTGCACTTAGATCACGGCAGCTCCTTTGAAGTAGCAATGAAATGTATCCGCGCAGGATTCAGCTCCGTTATGTTCGACGGCTCACACTATTCATTCGAAGAAAACATCCGCTTGACGAAAGAAGTTGTTAAAGCTGCTCGTGCAATGGGCGTATCCGTTGAGGGTGAGCTTGGAACAATCGGCGGTGTTGAGGATGACATCTCGGTGGACGAAGAGCATGCTAACCTTGCAAAACCAGAAGAAGCGATCCGCTTCTACGAAGAAACAGGCGTTGACTGTCTGGCTATCGCAGTAGGTACTGCACATGGTATGTACGCTGGCGAGCCTAACATTCACTTTGATATTATCGAACAAGTTTCCAAAGCGATTCCAGTTCCGGTTGTATTGCACGGCGGATCCGGCGTACCTGACGAAATGATCCGCAAATCGATCGCAGCAGGCGTTGGCAAAATCAACGTTAACACTGAAAACCAAGTGGCATGCACAGAAACGATCCGCGCGGCTCTGAACAAGGACGCAAAAATTTATGATCCTCGTAAATATCTCACCCCAGCTCGTAACGCAATGGTCGAAGTTGTAAAATCCAAAATTCAATTGTTCGGTAGCAGCAACCAAGCTTAATTATTAATTGTATAGATGCAGTAGGAAATGCAGTAAGACGCAGACGAAGGATGGAGAAATCCATCGTTTGTGTTCTTACGGGCGTTTCCTTCTTCTGTTTTTGTCTTTTGTTCTTCATGGAAGCTGTAAGCGTTTTTTATTATCATTTTTTTTATGTGTCAATAGAGCCCTTTTTATGTTCATAGAGTTGTAGAGTTTGCATTGGCTGAAAGGCACCTGGATTTAGGGGGAGAACGATGTTGGAGAAATTAATGGTGGTCGGGGGACGTCCACTGCGAGGGACTGTTCAAATTAGCGGAGCTAAGAATAGTGCAGTTGCACTTATTCCAGCTGCGATTCTTGCTGAAACGCCGGTAACGTTGGATAATCTGCCGCATTTGAGTGATGTGGCTACATATACAGAAATTTTGACAGACTTAGGGGCTACAATCGATTGGAATGAAGACCGGATGACGATTGATCCGAGCCGGATGAAATCCTTGCCGATGCCCAATGGGAAAGTTAAGAAATTGAGAGCCTCCTATTATTTGATGGGAGCGCTGCTTGGAAGATTCGGTGAAGCAAACATCGGTCTCCCGGGCGGATGCAATTTCGAACCGCGTCCGATCGATTTGCATATCAAAGGTTTTGAAGCATTAGGAGCTCAAGTGAGCAATGAAAATGGCGCTTTAAGAATTCGGGCTAAAGAGCTGCGCGGCGCGAAAATTTACTTGGATATGGCGAGTGTCGGCGCGACGATTAACATTATGTTGGCGGCCTCGCGCGCGAAAGGCAACACGATTATCGAAAACGCGGCGAAAGAGCCTGAAATTATAGATGTGGCTACACTTTTAAACTCGATGGGTGCGAAAATTAAGGGAGCCGGTACGGATACGATCCGGATCGAAGGGGTAACGGAAATGCATGGCTGCCGTCATTCCATTATTCCCGACCGCATCCAAGCGGGGACGTATATGATTGCTGCAGCGGCTACGCGCGGCGATGTAACCGTGGACAACGTCATTCCTAAACATATGGAGGCTTTGACGGCGAAGCTTCAAGAAATGGGTGTACATATCTACGAAATGGATGAGTCCATTCGTGTAGTAGGTCAGCCGGAATACTCAAGCGTCGATGTAAAAGCATTAATTTACCCTGGGTTTGCAACCGATTTGCAATCTCCGATGGCAAGCCTGCTGTGCCAAGCCAGAGGTGTCAGCATACTTACGGATCATGTGTACAGCAACCGCTTCAAACACATCCCAGAGCTTGTGCGTATGGGAGCGAAGATGAAAGTCGAAGGACGTTCCGCGATTATCGAAGGTTCTCAGCTCAGCTCGGCTAAAGTCAGAGCCACGGATTTGAGAGCGGGAGCTTCACTTGTGCTTGCCGGTCTTAGCGTAAGAACGGGCGGTATCACGGAAGTGTCAGGCGTTGAGTTTATTGACCGGGGGTATGAGAACTTGGTGTTCAATCTGTCTTCCCTTGGTGCCGAGGTTTGGCGCGAGAACGCAGATTAAGGAATAAAGTTCCATACAACAGGCAATGCTAGAATCCAATTGAAAATTTAATAGTTTGGTGGTTGAATCATGAGCATGCAGCTTGCTGAGCTTGAAGTACTCAAGCTTACTGAATTATATAAACTAGCTAAGAAACATCAGATTCCATATTACGGTACGCTGAAGAAAAAAGAACTCATCTTTGCAATTTTACGTGCACAAGCTGCTGAGAGTGGTCTAATGTTTATGCAAGGTGTTCTTGAGATCCTTCAAGAGGGCTTCGGTTTCTTGCGTCCAATTAACTATCTTCCAAGCTCAGAGGACATTTATATTTCTGCGTCCCAAATTCGCAAATTTGATTTGCGCTCCGGGGATATTGTCTCGGGCAAATGCCGTCCGCCTAAGGAGAATGAGCGCTATTTCGGGCTTCTTCAGGTTGAAGCGGTCAATGGCGAGAAGCCGGAAACGGCCGCTGAGCGGCTTCATTTCCCGGCGTTGACGCCGCTCTATCCGGACAAGCGCATTACCCTGGAAACGGAGCCTAACAAATTATCCATGCGTATCATGGATTTGCTTGCTCCAGTAGGGCTGGGTCAACGCGGTTTGATTGTAGCGCCTCCTAAAGCAGGGAAAACATTGCTGTTGAAAGAGATCGCCAACAGTATTTCCACCAACTACCCGGACATTGAGCTTTTCGTTCTGCTTATCGATGAGCGTCCGGAGGAAGTTACCGATATGCAGCGTTCTGTGAAAGGTGAGGTTGTTGCATCTACGTTCGATGAACTGCCTGAGAATCACATTAAGGTTGCAGAGCTAGTCCTAGAGCGCGCTATGCGTCTAGTTGAACATAAGAAAGACGTTGTTATCCTGCTGGACAGCATCACGCGCTTGGCCAGGGCGTACAATCTTGTCGTTCCGCCTACAGGCCGGACGCTATCCGGGGGTATTGATCCCGGTGCCTTCCATCGTCCGAAGCGTTTCTTCGGGGCTGCCCGTAACATCGAGGAAGGCGGCAGCTTGACGATTCTCGCCACCGCGCTTGTAGAAACGGGTTCGCGTATGGATGACGTCATTTATGAAGAATTTAAAGGGACAGGGAATCTTGAGCTTCATCTGGATCGTAAAATGGCGGAGCGCCGTATTTTCCCTGCGATCGATATTCGCAGATCCGGTACGCGCCGCGAAGAAGCGCTTCAAGGCAAAGAAGAGCTCGAGAAAATTTGGGCACTTCGCAAAGGCATGAACGATTCCCATGAATATACCGAATCCTTCATCAAGAAGCTTGCCGAAGCGAAGACGAATCAAGAGTTCCTGGACTCATTGGCATCTCCTTCAGCCGGCGGTTCATCATCAGGTGGTGCAAGCAAAGGGAAAGTGAAAAACTCTGCATCCTAAAGCGATGCGGAAGATGCTTAACGCATATAGAGGAGTACCGTTATGAATTTGGTTTATTCAGACTCACAAGGAAACGTGTTCGATCATCCGGATTATCTGGCGCTTGGTCGAAACGCGGAAATGATCACAGAAATTATGGAAGACGAGCTGATTCCGCTGCCCGAAGGGGCGACGCTTGTTAGTCTTCCGTTCACAAGACCGGTAGGCATTGATGCCGAGACTGGCGAGATGAAACTCGTTCCGGGCGACTATCATGCCGTTGGCGCGCTGCTGCCGCAGGGCTTCACGCGTCTGCTGCTTCCCGGCTATGTCAAATCGGACAAGACCAAGGCACTGCCGCTGTTTGGTTATACCGCCGTTGTATGGAAGGATGACGCTTTCTATGTAGCCGCTCGTTTGACGGATAATCCGTACTTCTGGAATCCGATTCATTGCGATGTTACGGAACTGGAATCCCAGGTCAAGACCTTGACGGCCAAGTATCCGGAAAATCGCCTGTATGCCCACTTGTCGAACTGTGCGCTCGGCTATGAGTGTCTGACGGCTTCCAATACGTTTCTCCAGCGTTGGGAAGGGGCCGTTCCGGTCTCCTATTCCTGCAACGCCGGCTGCTTCGGATGCATATCGGAACAGCCCGATGAGAGCGGCTTCGTGGCGCCGCAGACGCGGATGAATTTCAAGCCGCAGATCGAAGAGATCACCCAAATCATGCTGGAGCATCTGCGCACACCGGAGAGTATTATCTCCTTCGGTCAAGGCTGTGAAGGGGAGCCCAGCACACAGGCTGCGCTCATTATTCCGGCTATTAAGCAGGTGCGCGAGCAGACGAAGATGGGCTACATTAACATCAATACGAATGCCGGGCTGACAGACCATATCCGCGGCATCGTGGATGCAGGGCTTGATCTGATGCGGGTTAGTACGATCAGCGCGTTGGATGATCACTACAATGCTTACTACAAGCCAAGAGCGTATACGCTCAAGAATGTAGAGAAATCTCTGCGCTACGCTACCGACAAAGGTGTCATTACCTCGATCAACTATCTCGTTTTTCCGGGCGTAACCGATCGGGAAGAAGAGATTGAAGCTATGATCGAATTCGTGCGCAGAACGGGTTTGAAATTAATTCAATTGCGCAACCTGAATATTGATCCTGAAAGCTATTTGGGGATTATCCCTAAAGCTCGCGGCGAGCTGCTGGGCATGAAGCAAATGATCGAGATTTTTGAGCAGGAATTGCCGGATGTTGTGCTTGGATCTTACTCGCATACGCCAAAGTTCTACACCAGCGACCGGAATGCGACATTGGTTCTCTAAGAAAGAGTCTTCCCGTTGTTTTTTCCATTGCAATAGAACTTCCGGGTATGCTACAATGCAAAAGTACGTCCATTAACTCTGTTTCAGCAAATGATTCAGGGCGGAAAGAGGTGAACCAACATGAAAGCAGGTATTCATCCTACTTATCATGCAACCACAGTGACTTGCGCTTGTGGTAATGTGTTCGAAACGGGTTCAATCAAGCAAAATCTTCGCGTTGAGATTTGCTCCAATTGCCATCCTTTCTACACTGGTAAACAAAAGTTTATCGATGTAGGCGGCCGTGTCGACAAGTTCAAAAAGAAATACGGAATCTAATTGGTATCAATTTCTTTGCTGCCAATCAGCATAAGACATCCTTCCTTGGTCATCCTAAGCTTAGACTTAGAGGCCAATGGGAGGTGTTTTTATGTTCAGGGGTATGCTTAGAATAACAGCAGCCATCCTGCTTGCCATGAGCTTGGTTGGTTGCGGAATTAGTTCGGACAACAAGAATCCGCCGCAGACGAATGAGGCCAAGTATAAAGCGCAGCACTACAAGAAGGACGGCTATTTGGGAATCACAAGTGTGAATCCGAACGATCCGCTTAACCCTACGTATCATCATTATGAGGACGATGCGAATGTAATGAAGGGTGTGCTCGCACAATTTCAAGGAATTGAGAAATCCAATATTGCCATTAACGGACCGAATGCTCGGGTGAAAATAAAACCGAAACCGGATATGACGGCGGCTCAGGTCGAAGAGCTGCTTTCGCAAGCCAGAAATGCCTTGGTGACGAATATGCCACGGTACAAAATTACGGTGAAACCGATGTAGGAAGCCGGACTCAGGTAGATTTTACCCCTTAGTTGCTATTTGAATAGGAATCGGCTATACTATTTTTACTGTGCTAGACGGGGAGGTAGCGGTGCCCTGTAACTCGCAATCCGCTGTAGCGAGGTTGAATTCCTGTTAGCGGTACTGTGATGTGAGGTCTGGCTCTTACACGTGGTGTTGAGAGTTGGGTCCTTCGCAATGGATGCTCATGAACCCGGTCAGGTCTGGAAGGAAGCAGCCGTAAGTGAGATGTTTCATGTGCCGAAGGGCTGCCTGACTTGAGCTAACGATAAGAGTACGCTTGTATCACTTTATCAATAACAGGTGCACGGTTTAATGATGAACCTAATACGAACTTGAACTAGAACGCCATCTCGCAGGGCGTTTTTTCTTTTGTCCGGGTAAGCCTATGCTTGATCCTCTATTTCATCCCCAGGTGGGTTATAGTATAATGGATTCAGCATTCCACGCAGGGATTATTGGAGAGGAACACTATGGCACATATTGCTCTATATCGAACGTGGAGGTCTCAGACGTTTCGTGAAGTTGTCGGTCAGAAACATATCACGCAGACACTGCAGAATTCTTTGCGGGAAAATCGCCTTACCCATGCTTATTTGTTCAACGGTCCTCGGGGAACAGGGAAGACAAGTACGGCCAAAATATTAGCCAAAGCGGTTAACTGCTTAAACGGCCCGGCTGAGGAGCCTTGCAACGCTTGCTCCGCATGTGAACGGATTACGGATGGCGCTGTCATGGATGTGGTTGAGATCGATGCCGCTTCCAACCGCGGCGTTGAAGAAATTCGGGATATTCGGGATAAAGTGAAGTATGCCCCTACCGAAGTCAGACAGAAAGTCTATATCATTGACGAAGTGCACATGCTCACCACGGAGGCTTTCAACGCCCTGCTTAAAACGCTTGAGGAGCCGCCGGCCCATGTCATGTTCGTCTTAGCGACGACCGAGCCGCATAAGATTCCGGCAACGATTATTTCCCGTTGCCAGCGTTTCGACTTTCGGCGGGTTTCGATGGATGATCAGGTGCAGCGGCTGACATATATTTGCGATCAGGAACAGATCTCGATTAACGAGGAAGCTCTTCATTATATTGCACGGCTATCCGATGGCGGAATGCGCGATGCGCTTAGCCTGTTGGATCAGGCGGCGTCTTTTGCGACGGGTGAAGTGCAGCTCTCAGATATTTTGTCCATCACCGGCGGTGTGGCTTCCGATCAATTCAAGAAGCTCGTGCTCTGCATTAAGGAGAAGAATCTTGGAGCCGCGCTGGAGCTGATCGATACGTTTATGCAGGAAGGCAAAAGCGCTGACAAATGCATCGAGAATTTGATTGACTACTTCCGCGATTTGCTTATGGTTCGCATGGTTCCTAATTCGCCCGTCATCGCAGAACGCGTTTTTGATATGCGTGAGCTCAGCGAGGTTGCCAGTCACTTCACGCCAAACGAAATGATGGGTATGATTGAAACGCTGAATCATTATCAGAGCGAAATGAAGTATTCCGTACAGCCCCAAACGCTGCTCGAAATTTCCATTATGAAAATGTGCGGCGGCCACAGAGGCGAAGGCAGTACGGCTGTAAGCCAGGCGGCGGATGCAGCCAGTCGGATGCCTCAAAGCGATCTTATCGCGCAAATGAGCCAAAAGCTCAAACAACTTGAAGATCAGATAGCCGGACTGGTAAAATCGGGAGTAACGGGTGCGCCGGCTGAAGCGAAGCCGGCCCCGAGAGTGCCGGTGGCTTCGGCGCCATCTAAGAAGTCAGGCATCAAACTGGATGGTTACTTGAAAGCTTCGGAAGGTCCGGAAACCAAGGCGGCTTTAATGAAATGGAGCCAGGTACTGGGTCTGGTCAAGGAGAAGAAAATTACCGTCCATGCTTGGTTTGTGAATGGTGATTTGGTATCGATGCTGGACGATGTGGTATTGGTTGCTTTCAAAAACGAGATGCACCGCAACACCACGGAGAAACCGGAAAACAAGCTTATTATCGAGCAAGTGCTGACCTCTGTGTTCGGCAAGCCCATGCGGCTGCTTACGGTTATGCGCAAAGAGTGGGACGACGCCAAGAATGATGCGACCAGCTCCCCGCCTGAAGTCATGGAACTCGTGGCGGAGGAGGGTAGTCCCGGAGCTCCTCCCAAGGAAGAGTGGATCTCCGAAGCGATTCAATTGTTTGGCGAATCGTTAGTAACCATTAAAGAAGACTAGACTAAATACAAAGGAGCAAACGACTATGAATAACATGAACCAAATGATGAAGCAAGTGAAGAAAATGCAAGAGCAAATGATGAAGGCTCAAGAAGAACTAGGCACAAAAATTATTGAAGGTACAGCTGGCGGCGGTGTTGTTACTTGCGTCGTAAACGGACATAAGAAAGTGCAAAGCATTACAATCAAGCCTGAAGCTGTTGATCCGGACGATGTTGAAATGCTGCAAGATCTCGTGCTGACAGCAGTAAATGATGCAATGGCCAAAGCGGAAGAAATCGCCAACAAAGATATGGGCAAATTTACCGGCGGAATGAACATCCCTGGCTTGTTCTAGTCGCAACCATGAGCTACAAATCTGAAAGATGAGGGAGAACTTCCTTTGTATTACCCCGAACCGATTTCCAAGTTAATCGATGCTTTCTCCCGTTTGCCGGGAGTAGGCCCCAAAACGGCGGGGCGCCTTGCCTTTCATGTGCTTCGCATGAAAGAAGAAGACGTGATTGATTTCGCGAAGGCGCTCGTCAATGTGAAGAGGAATCTCCACTATTGTTCAGTCTGCTGCAACATTACGGATGTTGATCCATGCCGGATCTGCCAAGACAAGAACAGGGACGGTTCTGTCATTTGCGTCGTGCAGGAGCCGAAGGACTTGGTCGCTTTGGAACGGACCAAAGAGTTCGAAGGCTACTATCATGTTCTGCATGGTGCGATTTCCCCAATGGAGGGGATCGGACCCGATCAAATTCATATCGCAGAATTACTCAAGCGGTTGGGGGATGAAACCGTGCAGGAGTTAATTTTGGCAACGAACCCGAATATCGAAGGCGAAGCTACGGCCATGTACTTGTCCAGATTAGTGAAACCATTCGGTCTCAAGGTTACGCGTATCGCACACGGACTGCCTGTGGGTGGAGATTTGGAATATGCGGATGAAGTGACGCTGTCCAAAGCTATGGAAGGCCGCAGGGAATTATAAATGGATTACTGTAAAAAGGGGGCTGAAAAGCTCTCTTTTTTGTTTATATAAAAGAAGTACATAAGTTCTAAATATTCCTTTCCTCCCATATGCATAAGGATAGATTAACCCGCATTTGGGCCATGGAGGAGTTGCAGAATGAGACCAGCATTATTAGGCATGTACGGACGGAAAAATCCACAATCCAAAAAGAGCGTGAAAGAGGAGCTTTTGAGGGACAAGCAGATGCTGATTCAAGAAATTCGTACGGCTCATGCCAATTGGGTGGCGGCTCAGGCGCATTTTGAATTTGCATTGGACAAGGATCAGATTGATTATGCCATCTATGCGATGGAAGCCGCAGAAAAAAGATTTGAAATGTTAATCAAGCAAGCTAAAAAGTTAAATCTGAGCATGATTGATACGGATCGATTATTGGAGGTGTAGAGCGTGTATATCAAATATGCGGTATGGGGATTACTCGTGCTGTCCTCACTAATGCTGTTTGTTACTGTTTTGCGTAACCGTGGCGGTGGGAGGCTGTTATCTGCTCTGGGATTAAATGTTGTTGTGGCGGCATTTCTCCTGTACACATTGAATCTGCTGAGTGCTTACACGCATATGGACTTGCCGATTAATACGGCTACGATAGGGACGGTAACGGTTCTAGGCGTGCCTGGGCTTCTGCTCCTCGTAGGCTTGAAATTAACCTTGCTTTAGGTGGGAAAAAAATACAGTGGTTTCATGGGTTGACTCAACCGAAGTATCTGTGGTATCTTATAAAAGTTGCCGCTGGGACATGCGGGAATAACGAGTAACTTGAGAAAAACAAGTTGCAAAGTAAATGTAAGTATGGTATATTGGTCTTCCGGCTTTCGAAAGAGAGCGGGTTGGACAAGAAGGACATTGATCTTTGAAAACTGAACAACGAGTGAGTAAGCACAGTCGAGCAATCGACTATAAATGAGATGAATAATCTCGCTAGCAAGTCAATGAGTACAATCAGATTTTCTTTTATGGAGAGTTTGATCCTGGCTCAGGACGAACGCTGGCGGCGTGCCTAATACATGCAAGTCGAG